>JBOHKD010000195.1:0-3617 GCA_050728895.1 Aestuariivirga sp. | reverse complement strand
GTCCTTAACCGTCCCTTGCCCCTGCATCCCGCTCCGGGCAAGATCGATCCCGCCACCGCATCGGCCGTGATCGCCGCCATCGACGAGGCCGTGGCACTGGCTTTCGATGGCCTGGTCTCTGCCATCGTCACCAATCCGGTGCAGAAAGAAGCCCTCTATGGCGCGGGCTTCTGGCATCGGGGCCACACCGATTATCTGGCGCATCTGGCCAGGCTTCGCGGCCATGCCGTCCAGGAAGTCATGATGCTGGTGACTAAGGATCTGCGCACCGTTCCCGTCACCGTGCATGTGCCCCTGGCGCAAGTGCCGCACATCTTGACTGGCGAACAGATCATGTCCCAGGCGCGGGCCACGGCGGCGGGCCTCACGCGCTATTTCGGCATCGCTAACCCACGCCTTGCCTTTACCGGCCTCAATCCCCATGCCGGGGAAAATGCCACCATCGGAACGGAAGAGCGGGACATTATCGCTCCCGCACTCCGTCAACTGGCCGGTGAGGGCTTCGCGGTGGCAGGGCCGCTGCCCGCCGATACGGCGTTCCATGCGGCAGCCCGCAGCCAATATGACGCCATCCTCTGCATGTATCACGACCAGGCATTGATCCCGGTCAAGACGCTGGATTTCCATGGTGGCATCAATGTGAGCCTTGGGCTTCCCTTCATCCGCACCTCGCCCGATCACGGCACGGCGCTCGATATCGCGGGGGCTGGCAGCGCCAATCCGCAAAGCCTCATCGCCGCCATCTCGCTTGCCGCCCAAATGGCGCGAAGCCCCGGTGCCTGAAGATAATCTGCCACCCTTGCGCGAAGTGATCGGGCGGTTGGCGCTCAGCCCCAAGAAGGCGCTCGGCCAGAATTTCCTGTTCGACCTGAACTTGACACGCCGCATTGCGAGGGGCTCGGCACCGCTTGCAGGCTTTACCATCGTCGAGATAGGAGCCGGTCCTGGCGGCCTCACAAGGGCGCTCCTCATGGAGGGTGCCACCGGCGTCGTTGCCGTTGAACGCGATCCTCGCGCCATCGCGGCGCTCCAGGAGGTGTCCCACCACTATCCGGGAAGGCTCCGCGTGATCGAAGGCGACGCACTTGCCATCGACTGGGGGCACCTCATCACAGGCCCCGCCAAGATCGTCGCCAATCTCCCCTACAATATCGCAACCGCGCTCCTCATTGGCTGGCTTACCGACGCTTCAAACCCGCCCAGATTTTCCTGCTTCACCCTGATGTTCCAGAAGGAAGTGGCCGAACGCATCGTGGCCAAGCCCGGCGGCAAGAGCTATGGCCGTCTCTCGGTCTTGTGCCAGCATCTTTGTGAAACGCGCAAGCTCTTCGACGTGCACCGCTCGGCCTTCACGCCGCCCCCCAAGGTCACTTCCAGTGTCGTGCAATTGATTCCCCGCCAGCAGCCAACGCCGGTGTGTTCCATTGCCGCACTCGAACGGGTGACGGCGGCGGCATTCGGCCAACGCCGCAAGATGCTGCGCTCCAGCCTCAAATCGCTGGTCGACGATCCCTTGCCGCTTCTGGGCCAAGCCGGCATCGACGCCAGCCTCAGGGCCGAGCAAGTGCCCGTGGCCGGTTTCGCCAGGTTGGCGGCATTGTTGGATTAAAGTTCTTTCGTCAGATCACGGACGAATTGCGTGAGGCCGACGCGGCGCCGGCGGCGCAGGCGTTCGGCCCGCAGGATGGCGGCGATCTCGGCGTGGGCGGCCTCGATATCGTCATTGACGATAACATAGTCGTATTCCGGCCAATGGCTGATCTCGCGCGAGGCTTCCGCCATGCGCTTGGCGACGATGGCGGCACTGTCCTGGGCGCGGCGGATCAGGCGCTGGCGCAGTTCCTCGGCCGAGGGCGGCAAGATGAAAATGCGAACCAGATCGTCCTTTATGGCCTGGGCCAGTTGCTGGGTTCCCTGCCAGTCGATATCGAAGAGCATGTCGCGCCCCTCGGCCAATGCGGCTTGAACCGGTTTTTTCGGCGTGCCGTAGAAATTGCCGAAGACCTCGGCCCATTCCAGCAATTCGTTTGCATCGCGCATTGCGGCAAATTCATCCTTGGAAATGAAATGGTAATCCCTGGCGTCGATCTCGCCGGGCCTGGGTCTCCTGGTGGTCACCGAAACCGACATGGTGATCGAGCCATCGGCGGCAAGCAGGCGGCGCGACAGCGTCGTCTTGCCCGCACCCGAGGGCGAGGACATCACCAGCAGAAGCCCGCGCCGGGAGATTAAGGGCGATGGTGTGAGGCTATTCAATATTTTGTACCTGTTCGCGCAATTGATCGATGGTGGTCTTAAGCTCGAGACCGATGGCGGTTAGCGATTTGTCGTTCGCCTTGGAACACAGCGTGTTGGCCTCGCGATTGAATTCCTGCGCCAGAAAATCGAACTCGCGCCCGATCGCCTCGCCCGAGGCCAGAAGGGTGCGAGCCGCCTCGATATGAAACAGCAAACGGTCGATTTCTTCCTGAATATCGGCGCGCGTAGCGATCAGCACGGCTTCCTGATGCAGGCGATCGGCATCGAAACCCGCCTCCGTTTCCATGAGCCGCGACACTTGTTCGGCGAGCCTTGCCTTGATGGCCGAAGGTTGCCGCGCCGGGCAGTCGCGAGCCTGGATTGCAAGCTTTTCGATCCGGCCAACATGAACCTCGGCCAGGGTTTTGAGCTTGGCGCCTTCCTCGCGGCGGGCGAGCACAAGGGCCGCCAAGGCTTCCCGGAAAGAAACAAGAATTGCCACATTGCGCCGCTCGATTGCCGCTGCATCGGGTTCGACCGCCGCAACTTCAAGCACGCCCGGCAGGCCCAAAATGATATCGGCTCTTACAGGCTCGCCGCCTAACCGTTCCTGCAAGAGACGCGCGGCGTTCAAGACCTGTTCCAGCACGGCTTCATTCAATCGCATCGTTTCCGGGCGTGAGGCGGCGTTCACGCTGAGGGCGATTTGCAGGCTGCCGCGTTTCACCTTTTCGGTGGCCGCTGTTCGCACACCCTGTTCCAGTGCCTCGAACCCCAAGGGCAGACGGCAGCGGACGTCCAGCGCCTTGCCGTTGACGCTCTTGATTTCCCACTGCCAGTTGAAGCCATCGAGGCTGCCTTGCCCCTTGGCGAAACCCGTCATGCTGGAAAGCGGCATCGACCATCCCAAGAATCAGTAACCTTGCGGGAATGTAGAGCGCTTTGGCGCCAAGCTGAAAGGCTTTCAACGCTCGGGGACAGGTTGCGGGATCGGCAAGGGCTCAGGCGTTTCGATATCGGGAAGGGTGATATGTTTCGTGCTAACGGGTTTCGTCTCGGGTTGAGGCTCTATATCGTCCGCCATCTCCGATGCCGCCTTTGCTGCATTGCCTTCAAGCTCCCGCCACTTGGCGACATTGCGGTTGTGTTCTTCCAGCGTCGCCGCAAAGGCATGGCCGCCCGTGCCATCGGCCACGAAATAGAGAAAAACCGTCTCCGGCGGGTTGACCACGGCCTCAAGCGCGGCCCGGCCAGGATTGGCGATGGGACCGGGCGGCAGGCCCTTGATCGTATAGGTATTATAGGGTGTGGGCGTGGTGATGTCGGCCCGCGTCAAGGGACGGTCGAGCTTGCCCTTGCCGCCCGCGATTCCATAGATG
>JBOHKD010000194.1:0-3631 GCA_050728895.1 Aestuariivirga sp. | reverse complement strand
AATCTGCCCCTCTCCCCTTGCGGGAGAGGGTGGCGCGAAGCGCCGGGTGAGGGGGCGCCTATTGAAACAGCCCCCTCATCCGTCCGCCGCTTCGCGGCGTCCACCTTCTCCCGCAAGGGGAGAAGGGTGGATTTCAATTCGATTGTCACGATTTTCTCCGGTGTTCGGTAAGCCAGCCCTCGGCATAGGCGGTGAGCGCCTCGCGGATGCCATCGTGTTCTATCGTCTCGAAGACTTCGCCGACGAAGGCCGAGATCAGCAGCGACTTTGCCTCGGATTCGGGGACACCGCGCGAGCGCAGGTAAAAAAGGTGATCCTCATTGAGGTCGCCCGAGGTGGCACCGTGGCCGCAGACCACATCGTCGGCGAAAATCTCAAGCTCGGGCTTGGCGTCGAATTCCGCCGTATCTGACAGGAGAAGTGCGTGGCTCGATTGCTTGCCATCGGTCTTCTGGGCATGGGGACGCACGATCACCTTGCCCTGGAAGATGCCGCGGGCATTCTCGTCCATCACGCATTTGAACAGTTCGCGGCTGGTACAATGGGGCACCGCATGATCGACGACAAGGCGCGTATCGGCGTGCTGCTTGTCCGCCAGCAAATAGGCGCCGGAAATTTTCGCATCGCTGCCCGGCCCGGCAAAGCAATAGGTGCCGTTCTGGCGATTGACCCTGGCACCCGACGTCAGCGTGAAGTCGCGCAGCGTGGCGTTCCTGCCGATCGTCACATGGGCGTGGGCGAGATGCAGCGCCGCAGCCGCCTCATGCTCGACCTTGACCCGGTCGAGCCTTGCGCCATCGCCAAGGATAATCTCGGTGACGCTGTTGGCGAGGTAGGCACCCTCGCCCACATGGGTTTCGATGATAGTGGCGGAGGCGCCCGCCGCGATCTCGATTATATTGCGCGTGGCGATGGTGCGCGGCTCTGCATCCGTGGCGATAAACAGAAGTTCGACGGGCGTATCGACAGTGCCGGAAAGCGTCAGCCTCGCCCCATCGGTGGCGAAGGCCGCGTTCATTTGCAGCACCGGGTCATCGGCCGTAACCCGCGACACGCCGTTGCCATTGGCGAGCTTTGAATGGGCGGCATCATAATGACCGTTGACGAAGACCCTGCGCGTGGCCGCCACGCGCCCAAAGCACGAAGCCTTGATGAGGCGCGCGACATGGGCTGCTTTTGCCTCGACGTTCAGGCGGGGCGGATAGGGCCGGTCGATCAGTTGCCGCAGATCGGTCCAGCGCCAGTCCTCCATCCGCCGGTGCGGCAGCGTCAGGCCGAAGGCCATCTCGGCCGGTGTTTTGGTCAGCGCTACGTTCATGCCGCGTCCTTGGCGAATTCGGTGTAGCCCTTTTCTTCCAATTCGAGCGCCAGCGATTTATCCCCGGATTTCACGATGGTGCCCTGGGACAGCACATGCACATGGTCGGGCACGATATAGTCGAGCAGGCGCTGGTAGTGGGTGATGACGATCATGGCGCGTTGGGGCGAGCGTAGCGCGTTGACACCGTCGGCGACGACACGCATCGCGTCGATGTCGAGGCCCGAATCGGTTTCGTCGAGCACGCAGAGCGAGGGCTCGAGCACCGCCATCTGCAGGATTTCGGCGCGCTTCTTTTCGCCGCCGGAGAAGCCGACATTCACCGCCCGCTTCAGCATCTCCTGCGAAATGCCGAGCTTGGCGGCGCGATCCTTCACCAGGCGCATGAAGTCGGGCGTCGAAAGCTCCTTTTCGCCCCGCGATTTCTTCTGGGAATTCAGCGCCACCTTGAGGAATTGCATGGTGGCGACGCCGGGAATCTCGACCGGGTACTGGAAGGCGAGGAACACACCCTTGGCGGCGCGGGCGTCCGGCGTCATGGCGAGCAAATCCTCGCCCTTGTAGGTGACGGAGCCTTCGGTCACTTCGTAGCCGGCGCGGCCCGCCAGCACATAGGAGAGCGTCGACTTGCCCGAGCCATTCGGACCCATAATGGCATGGACCTCGCCCGGCTTCACGCTGAGCGAGAGGCCGTTGACGATGGCGCGGTCTTCATCGGCGAGTTTAATGTGGAGGTTTTTGATTTCGAGCATTGGGTTCATTTGCTTTCTAGTGTCCAGAAGTGCCCTTCCCCCCTCGCGGGGGAAGGTGGCGCGAAGCGCCGGATGAGGGGGCTTGCAACAGGTGACGAAGGCCCCCTCATCCGGCCGCGCTGGCGCGCGTCCACCTTCTCCCGCGAGGGGAGAAGGGGAAAGCTGTGGAGCAGCGTCATCCCACACTTCCTTCAAGCGAAATGCCGATCAGCTTCTGCGTCTCCGCCATGAATTCCATCGGCAGTTGCTGCAGCACGTCGCGGACGAAGCCGTTGACGATCAAGGCCACGGCCTCTTCCTGCGACATCCCGCGCGACATGCAGTAGAACATCTGGTCGTCGGAAATTTTCGAGGTCGTCGCCTCGTGTTCGAACTGGGCGGTCGAGGTTTTCGATTCGATATAGGGCACCGTGTGGGCGCCGCACTTGTCGCCGATCAGCAGCGAGTCGCACTGGGTGAAGTTGCGGGCGTTGAGCGCCTTCCGGTGGGCCGAGACAAGGCCGCGATAGGTGTTGTTGCTGCGCCCCGCGGCGATGCCCTTGGAGATGATGCGGCTGGAAGCGTTCTTGCCCAGATGAATCATCTTGGTGCCGCTGTCGACCTGCTGTCGGCCATTGGAAATGGCGATCGAATAGAATTCGCCGCGCGAATCGTCGCCGCGCAAGATGCAGCTTGGATATTTCCAGGTGATGGCGGAACCGGTCTCGACCTGCGTCCAGGAAATCTTCGAGCGGTTCCCTCGGCAATCGCCGCGCTTGGTCACGAAATTATAAATGCCGCCCTTGCCTTCGGCATCGCCCGGATACCAGTTCTGCACCGTTGAATATTTGATTTCCGCATCGTCGAGGGCAATCAGCTCGACCACGGCGGCGTGAAGCTGGCTTTCATCGCGGGTGGGCGCGGTGCAGCCTTCAAGATAGGAAACGTAGGCGCCCTTGTCGGCGATGATGAGGGTGCGCTCGAACTGGCCGGTGTTCTTGGCGTTCATGCGGAAGTAGGTGGAAAGCTCCATGGGGCAGCGGGTGTTCGGCGGCACGTAGACGAAGCTGCCATCGGAGAACACCGCCGAATTCAGTGCCGCGTAGAAATTGTCGCCTTGCGGCACGACGGAGAATAAATACTTTTTCACGAGTTCGGGATGCTCGCGAATCGCTTCCGAGATCGAACAGAAGATGACGCCCGCCTTGGCGAGTTCGTCCTTGAAGGTGGTGACGACGGAGACCGAGTCGAACACGGCGTCGATGGCGACACGGCCTGAGCCATATTCGCCGCCGCCCACGTCGTCGAGTTCACTCTTCTCGCCCTGCTTGCGCACACCGGCGAGGATTTCCTGTTCCTTCAGCGGAATGCCGAGCTTGGCATAAGTCTCAAGAAGCTTCGGATCGATCTCGTCAAGGCTCTTGGGGCCGGCCATGCTTTTGGGCGCGGCGTAATAGTAAAGGTCCTGGAAATCGATTTTGGGATAGTGGACGCGCGCCCACTTGGGTTCTTCCATCTGCACCCAGCGGCGATAGGCTTCGAGACGCCAATCCAGCATCCAGGAGGGCTCACCCTTTTTGGC
>JBOHKD010000193.1:0-3658 GCA_050728895.1 Aestuariivirga sp. | reverse complement strand
GCCTCGAGGCGGCGCAACACATCCTCCAGCTTGTCGAGATCGTTGCCGGTGGCATGAAGGGCGGCGAGCCTTGTCATATAGGGCTCAACCGCGAATCGGGTCTCGACCAGTTGCAGCGGGCTGACGAGATCCGCGATGTCTTCCATGTCATGGCGTATGGGTCCGCGGAAATTTACGAACGTCCCGCTTCCCACCCGCCGGACGATGAGGTTCCTCTGTTCAAGCTGATCGAGGATCTTCCGGATGGTGGAGCGGGCGGTACCGAAAGTGATGGCGAGTTGGCGTTCCGCCGGCAATTGCTCGCCGTCGGCATAAACGCCGGTTTCGATTGCCCGTTTGATGCGCGTCAAAATGATGCTGGCGGGGCGGCCCGAGGCTGTGGCAAGATCGTCAATCTCGTCAATCGCTTCCGACACTTAGCTCTCCTTTTTCCGTGCGATTGGTGGTAAATGGTACAGTAATTGGTTGAAATTGGATAGAATTGGTTTGCAATCGGTCGCGAATTGTGGATGAATAAGAACCATCTTGGGGTCGAACGTCAAGCGCCAGCGCAACAATTGGGAGCACGGCGTTAATTTCTGGAGGGAGAAACCGGTTCATGGCGGTTCCGTCGGGCGTTAAATACGCCATCATCGGAGCAGGGATTCACGGCCTATCCACGGCCTATCATCTGGCGCTCAAGTTGAAGGAAACGAGGCGCGGCAGCGGCAAGGACATCCTCGTCGTCGACAAGACGGCGGTCGCCGCCGGTGCTTCCGGTATCGCCTGCGGCGTGGTCCGCAACAACTACTACCAGCCGGCCATGCGCGAACTGATGGCCCAGTGCGTCGAAGTCTGGGAAAGCGACCCCAAGGCCTATTCCTATCACAGCGTCGGCTACATGCAGATCAGCCCGGAGGTCATGCACGAACAGGTGGGATCGATTTACGAACAGCAGCGGAAGATCGGCTACGGCTCGACCTTTATCGAGGGGGCCAAGGATTCGCAGAAATACATGGAGGGCCTGTTCTCCGACTGGCAGGCCAAGGGCATCACCTCGGTGCTGCATGAAAAGAAGGGCGGCTACGCCAATAATACCGCGTCCATGTATGGTTTAGCCGCCAAGGCGGAGGGTGAAGGTGTCCGCGTCATGACCGGCTGCGAGGTGACGGGCTTCGAGTTCGGCAACAACTCCAGGGCCGTGACCGGTATCCAGACCAACAAGGGCACGATCAAGTGCGACTATGTGGTGGTGGGTGTGGGCCCATGGGTCAACAAGATCTGGAACATGCTGGACCTGCCGCGCAACGTCTCCATCAAGGGACGCGACGGCAAGATGCACGAAGGTGTGCGCATGTGGAAATACTGGTGTCTTGAGGAAGGCACTCTCGGCGTCGATCCCAATATCCACAAAACCAATGACGGCCGCATGCCGCCGGTTATCCATGTCGATACCGACGCGCCGCTCTATTCCGATGCCGATGGGCGATTGCTGACCGACAAGCTCTGGGGTCTCTATTACAAGCCGGATTTCAACTTTGGCGGCATTCAGGGCGGCTCCTCGCCTTACAAGGTCGAAGGGGAGCCGGACTCGATTGCCATCGACCCCTATGGGCCCGAGTCGCCGGATTTCATCGTCGGCGACGATTTCATCGAAACCTGGTGCTCGATGCTGGCCCATTGCCAGAAACGCTTCGAGGGCAAGATTGTGATCTACAAGAAGGACGAAAAGTCAGGCGGCCTCGGATGTTTCACGCCGGACAATTTCCCGGTCTTCGATGTTTTCCGCGAGAATGTGTACGTGATTGCCGATTCCAATCATGGCTACAAGATGATCGGCGTCGGCAAGCGTGTGGCCGGGGAAATCTGCGGCGATACTTCGAAGCTGCTCGAACCCTTCCGTTTCTCGCGCTACGCCGAAGGCAAGCTGCATCCGGTTTCCAATTCGCCGTTCCCGTGGAGTTGAGCAAAGCAATAAAAAATTTGGAGGGGATACCAATGTCGACGGACTATGAGAATTTCATCAAGACACAGGGCCGCGATGACCTGATCAAACAGGTGCGCAAGCGGATCGACGCCCTCGGCATTGAGTATCTGTACCTGCAATTCGTTTCCGTTACCGGCCGCATCATGGGCAAGGGTATTCCGGCCGACCACTGGGAGAATATCGCCAATGGCGGCTTCCAGCTGGTCTATGGATCGACCGTCAATCTGTTCATGAACCGGCGCGGCGAATACATGGGATATGGCCCGGAAGCCGCGGAACTGGTGGGTGTTCCCGAGCCGGAAACCTTCATGCAGCTACCCTGGGACAAGCGCGTGGCGCGCATGTTCTGCACCCTGTTTCGCAACCGCGAGGAGCGCGAGGATGCGGGTGCCTATCTCACCTCCGATTGCCGCGGCAATCTGCGGCGCATCCACGACAAGTTTGAAAAAGACCATGGCATGCGCATGCGCCATGGCACCGAACCCGAAATGATGTGGTTGAAGAAGGACGAGAACGGCAATCCCAACGGCGGCTTTTCCAATCCCTATTGCTATCACATCGATCAGTTCGAAAGCCTCCGCCCCGTCTACATGAAGGTCATCGAATACGGCCGCAAGATGGGTCTCGACATGATCCAGGGCGACCACGAGGACGCTCCCGGCCAGATCGAGCTCAACTTCAATTACGACGATGCTCTGCGCACCGCCGACCGGCTGACGACCTACCGCCAGATCTGCGCCCAAGTAGCGCGCGAATTCAACATCATCGCCTGCTTTATGTGCAAGCCGTTCATGGGTGTCTCGGCCAACGGCTGCCACCACAACATCTCGCTGTGGACCGGCGGCAAAGATGAATTCAAGGTGCTCGGCAACGACGCGAAGAACCTGCCGGGTTTTGAACACAACTTCATGTACCGGCGCGGCGGCACCAACACCTTCATGCCGGACGGCAACGATCCGCGCATGCCGGGCAAGGTGGGCCTTCATGTGATCGGGGGCATCGTCAAGCATCTTGCAGCGCTTACCGCCATCGGTTGTTCGACGGTGAACTCATACCGCCGCTTGTGGGACACAGGATTCTGGGCGCCGGTGTTCGCCGACTGGGGATTCCAGAACCGCACCACGGGCCTTCGCGTTTCGGCGCCGGGCCGATTTGAGTATCGCTCCGTCGACTCGATGGTGAATCCCTACATCATGGCCGGCGCCATCCTGAAGGCGGCCGAAGACGGCATCAAGCACAAGATCGATCCGGGCCAGCCGGAGGAGCGCAACATCTATGCCGCCATGGAAGCCGGCAAGCAGGTGAAGAAGCTGCCGATGACCTTGGGCGATGCACTTGAAGCTCTGAAGAAAGACGACGTCGTCAAGTCGGCGATGCCCGGCGAGATGCACCGCCTCTTTGACGAATACAAGCGCGACGAATGGGAGCGTTTCCTCCACACCTCGACGGAGTGGGACCTCAAGACTTATCTCAATTGCTTGCCGTAAAGGAGACACACACCATGTGCGGGATAGCAGGACTTATCCATCGCGACGGCACGGGCAACATCGGCCAGGAAATGACCGCCATGCTCCAGTCGCTCAAGCATCGCGGGCCCGACTCGACAGGCTACGCCATTTACGGAGCGCCCGGGCGCAACGAACACATCATGCGCTTCAAGGTCGCCGAACAGGAAGACATGAGCAAGGGTTT
>JBOHKD010000192.1:0-3669 GCA_050728895.1 Aestuariivirga sp. | reverse complement strand
TCCTAACACAGACGAGAGCCCTTCAAAAGCCCGCGTCGCGCCGGGTCTTTTAGGCCTTTTGGGGTTGGAGGCCTTGCGCTCGATCCTCGAAGGGCCATGTTGACAGAGGTCAGGGACGAAGGGGCGGCGTTGCGGTAGAGCCAGCTTTCAGCCTATATTTCGCGGAGATTGTCGGACATGGTCACAAAGATGCATAGGCCGCCTCCGGGCCCCCAGAAATCGCCAAGCGAGACCACGCCAGGAGATGTCGCCAAGCTCCTGCGCGGCGCTGGCTTGAGACCCACGCGGCAACGCGTGGCGCTGGCTCATCTCCTCTTTGCCGGGGGCGACCGTCACGTCACGGCCGAGACGCTGCACGAGGAGGCTCTGGCGCGCAAGGTGCCGGTGTCGCTCGCCACGGTATACAACACGCTGCACCAATTTACCGAAGCCGGCCTGTTGCGGGAGGTCGCGGTGGAAGGTGCCAAGACCTATTTCGACACCAACACCTCGAACCACTTCCACTATTTCCTCGAAGATAAGGGGCAGTTGGTCGATATCGGCACCGAGCATGTGGAAGTAAGGGGCCTCCCCGCGCCGCCGGAAGGCACCGAGATCGACCGCATCGATGTGATCGTGCGCCTGCGCCGCGTGTAACGGCGTTTCCCGTTTGCCGCCGGTCAACGGATGCACATAGGGGGAAGACATATGGCCGCTCTCCTCGCCATGAGCCGGGTCATCGACGAGATCGGGCGGCGGAGCGGCATTATTGCCACATGGCTGGTCTTGTTTGCCGCTCTGGTCAGCGCATTCAACGCCCTGTTTCGCTACAGCATCGGAACGATTCTCTATCTCGATGCGAAATTGCGCGTATTCGGCGGCGGGCTGGGATTTCTGTTCAATCTTTACCGCGACAACTCCAACTCCCTGCGCGATCTTCAGCTCGTCATGTTCGCCGGCATGGTGATGCTGGGTGCATCCTGGACCCTCAAGATGAACGAGCATGTGCGGGTCGATATCCTTTATGGTTCGGCCAGCGAGCGCAGGCGCTGCTGGATCGATCTGGCGGGTGGTATATTTTTCCTCGTTCCGATGTGCGTTGTACTGATTTATTTTAGTTGGCCGTGGTTTCTGAGAGCCTGGACGGAAAACGAAATGTCGTCCAACGCGGGAGGCTTGCCGCGCTGGCCTTTCAAGATATTCCTGCCACTTGGGTTTGCCATGCTGCTGCTGCAAGGCATTTCCGAAATCATCAAATGCATCGCCGCGCTCACTACCGGCTACCGGCGCGAAATCGCGTATGAAAAACCCCTGCAATGATCGCCTTCGTGTCTCACAACATGGCGCCGCTGATGTTCGCGGGGCTGGTGCTGTTCATGCTCTACGGCTATCCGGCCGCCTTCTCCCTCGCGGCAGCCGGCCTGCTGTTCGGCTTCATTGGCATTGAACTCGGACTCATTCATCCGGATTTCCTCGGCAATATCATCTTCCAGCTTGAATCGGTGCTGGGCAACGATCTGTTGCTGGCCATCCCTTTCTTTACGCTCATGGGTGCCATTCTCGAGCGGTGCGGGCTCGCGGAAGACTTGCTCGAAGGTTTCGGCCAATTGTTCGGCGGGGTTCGCGGCGGACTTTCCTATGCGGTAGTGCTGGTCGGCGCGGTGCTTGGCGCAATTACCGGAACTGTCGCCGCTTCGGTAATCGCCATGGGCCTGATCTCGCTCCCCATCATGATGAAGTACAACTACAACATCCGCCATGCCACGGGCGTGATCGCGGCGTCGGGCACCATCACGCAGCTTATTCCGCCCTCGCTGGTTCTCGTCGTGCTTGCCGATCAGTTGGGCAAGCCCGTGGGAGAAATGTACAAGGGCGCCGTGGGCGCAAGTGCCGTTCAGGTGCTGCTGTTCATGGCGTGGGTTCTGGTGCTCAGTTTTGTCCGCCCGGATTTTGTCCCGGCCCTGCCACCGGAAGCGCGGACATTGCGCGGCTGGGCGCTGGCCAAACGCTGTATCCGCGGCATGGTTCCCTCGCTCGCTCTTATTTTCATCGTGCTGGGTACGATCTTCATGGGGCTGGCCACCGCGACGGAAGCTGGTGCCATGGGGGTTATCGGCGCCTTTGTACTGGCCTGGTTCAACCGGCGGCTTTCCTGGGCGCTGACCTGGCAAGGAATGCAGACCACCATGCGGATAACCGCCATGGTGATCTTCATCCTTATCGGCGCCCGGGTCTTCAGTTTGGTGTTTCAAGGCGTGGGCGGCAAGGAATGGATCGAGGGCATGTTGACGGGATTGCCGGGCGGCGAGGTGGGCTTCCTCGTCTTCGTCAATATTTTCGTCTTCATCATCGCCTTCTTTCTCGACTTCTTCGAGATCGCCTTCATCATCGTACCGCTACTGGCTCCGGCCGCCGAAGCGCTCGGCATCAATCTCATCTGGTTCGGCGTTTTGCTCGGCGCCAATATGCAGACAAGCTTCATGCATCCGCCGTTCGGCTTCGCACTGTTCTATCTGCGCGGGATCGCCCCGCCGCAAGTCCGGAGCAGCGACATCTATTGGGGAGCCATTCCCTGGGTCGTTCTGCAGGTGATGCTGGTCGCGATCCTGATCGCGTTCCCGCAACTCGTGACGGCTTTCCTCGACGGCGATATCGCCGTCGATCCGAATATCGAGATCATCGTTCCGGACAATGAAAATGATTTGGCGGAGCCTCCGGTGATCAGTACTGACTGAGCCGTCAGCTATCACCCGGCTGAGGCCCGTCGTAACCTGAGATGATAATCAAATCCGATTGCGCGGCGCCGGTGCGAATGGCCAAAACCTCCTGATATTCCGCCGAACCGTAGCAAGCCACCGCTGCTTTATAGTCAGGAAACTCGATCACGACGTTGCGCGCGCGGGCCTTTCCTTCCGGGTTTTCAAACGGCCCGCCGCGCACAAGGAACCTGGCGCCGAATTTCGCGAAGGCTTTTGCATTGGCCGCGACATATTTCTTGTAAGCGGCCTCATCGGTGACATCGACGCGGACAATCCAGTAACCTTTCGCCATATCTGTCTCCGGCTAACTAAAAAACCATCACACATGCGCTAAGGTCAAAGCGTTTTCTTGCGCTGTTGGCCCATCATGAAAGTGTCGAAGGTGTATTCGGAAAACTGCGCCCAAAGATAAGCATCGGCGCGGAACGCCATCATGGCGTCGTGCACTTTTTTGAAGGCTGCGTTCGTTGCGTTGATTTCGGCGTAGGTTTCCCTGGCGGCCTGGAAACATGCCTCGAGGACGTCCTGCGGATAGGGCGCGAATTTCGTACCCGCCGCCGCCAATTTCTTCAGCCCTCCCGGATTGCGGGCATCGTATTTCGCCTGCATGTCGGAATTGGCGGCCTGGCAGGCTGTCTTGACCAGCGCTTGATAGGCGGGGGGAAGTTCCGCCCACTTGGCGGCATTGATCATGGTGTGCAGCATGGCACCTCCTTCCCACCAGCCGGGATAATAGTAGTGAGGAGCGACCTTGTAGAAACCGAGTTTCTCGTCATCATAGGGGCCGACCCATTCAGCGGCGTCGATGGTGCCCTTTTCCAGGGCCTGATAGATTTCACCCCCGGCGATCTGCTGCGGCACCACGCCGATCCTGGATATGACCTTTCCTCCGAAACCGCCGATCCGCATCTTGACACCTTGCATGTCGGCG
>JBOHKD010000191.1:0-3670 GCA_050728895.1 Aestuariivirga sp. | reverse complement strand
CTCGCGAGCTGGTACAAATACGCCAGGGGGCCATCCTTCGACGATTTCAAGGACGCCATGGCCGCGATCCGCGAAGTGGGCCCCGCCGGCCACTTTCTCGGCACCAAGCACACATTCGAGCATTTCGAGAGCGCCTTCTTCATGCCCACGATCATGGATTTCAACAATTACGAGCAATGGCAGGTGGAGGGCGCCAAGGACCACGATACGCGGGGCCGCGAGAAAGCCCGCGCCATGCTCGCCGCTTACGAGAAGCCGAAGCTCGACGAGGGTATCGCCGAGGGCTTGCGCGAGTTCGTCGCCCGGCGCGAGCGGGAACTGCCGGACACGGTAATCTAATCCCTCTCCCTTAGCTCTCTAAGGCAGGCTAGCATGCGGCCCATGCCACAGCCGCCTCGGAAAGAAATGAAATCCCCCCGCCGCTATGCGATCGGCGCGGCGCAATTTGAGGCCGAGGCCCTGGCGCCCGGCCTTCACATCGTAGCAACTCCCATCGGCAATCTGGGCGACATTACCATTCGCGCCCTTTCCACCTTGGCTGGAGCCGATGTTATCTTGTGTGAAGATACACGCACCACGGCGAAACTGCTCAACCGCTATGGCATCCGCGCCAAGCTCGAAGCCTATCACGAGCACAATGCCCAGAAAGTGCGCCCCGCGATCCTGAAGCGGCTGAAGGACGGCGCTTCCATGGCGCTGGTGAGCGATGCCGGAATGCCGCTCATCTCCGACCCAGGTTACCGTCTCACCCGCGAGGCTTATGCCGCAGGGATTGCGCTTACCTGCCGTCCCGGCGCCTCGGCGGTATCGGCCGCGCTGGCGCTCTCCGGCCTGCCTTCGGATCGGTTCAGTTTCCTGGGCTTTATGCCGCAGAAACAGAACGAACGCGCCCGCCTCCTCGCCCAAGCAACGCATCGTAATTCGACCCTCATCTTCTTTGAAAGCCCGCGCCGCATCGTGGCAACGTTGCGTGAAATCGTGAACCTCTTACGCGACCCCGCAGTCGCTGTGGCGCGCGAACTCACCAAGCTGCATGAGGAATGCTTGCGCGGAAGGGCATCCGAAATCGCTGAAACCTTGGCCCAGCGCAGTTCGATCAAGGGCGAGATCACGCTGGTCATTGGACCCTCCTCCGAGCCCGCGCCGGAAGCCTCGGATGAAGAGGTCGCCTCGGCAATTGCTAAGGCGCTGGAGTCGATGCCGGCCAGCCGGGCCGCCTCCCAAATCGCCCGCCAATTCGGGATGAACCGGCAAGATGCCTATGCCCGTATCCTTGCCGCCAAGCGGGCGCCCCATGGTTGAGCGCAAGGCCAGGGCCGAACGGAGCGGCAGATTGGCTGAGATCGCGGCCTTGTGGTGCCTCAGGCTCAAGGGCTACCGGCTATTGGCGCGCCGCTATCAGGCACCGTCCGGCGAGATCGATCTCATCATGCGGCGCGGCGATGTCACCGCCTTCATCGAAGTAAAGCGCCGTTGGAGTGCCGACGCTTCCATCGAGTCGGTGACGGCATTTCAGGCCCGGCGCATTTCATCCGCCGCGCGGAGCTGGATGGGACGCGATCCAATCGCCGCGCGCCAGGCTTGCCGTTTTGACATCGTCGCCGTCTGTCCCTACCAGTGGCCCCGCCACATCGAAAATGCCTTTTACGGAGACGATTGAGCGATGCCGTTGAAAGTCGCCGTGCAGATGGACCCGGTCGAGACGATCGACATCGCGGGCGATTCGACCTTCGCCATGATGCTGGAAGCGCAGGCCCGGGGTCATAAACTTTTCTATTACCAGACACGCACCCTGGCACTCGGCGCGGACACACTGTGGGCCACGGGACAGGCAGTTCAATTGCGCGATGAGCCCGGCAATCATGCCTCATTGGGCACCATGGAGCGCGCCGATCTTCGAGCCTTCGATGTCGTATTGATGCGGCAGGATCCGCCCTTCGACATGAACTACATCACGGCCACCCATCTTCTCGAACACATCCACCCCAAAACGCTGGTGGTCAACGATCCCGTGGAAGTGCGGAACGCCCCGGAAAAGCTCTACGTCCTGCGCTATCCGCAATTCATGCCGGCGACACTCATCAGCCGCGACGTGAATGAACTTCAAGCCTTCCGCCGCACCCATGGCGATATTATTTTAAAACCACTCTATGGCAATGGCGGAGCAGGGGTATTCCGGCTGGGCCAAGGCGACCAGAATTTCGGTGCGCTGCTCGAATTTTTCGCGCAAGCTTTTCGCGAACCCTTCATCGCCCAGAAATATCTCCCCGCCGTGCGGGCTGGCGACAAGCGCATCATCCTGGTCGACGGTAAGTTCGCCGGCGCCATCAACCGCGTGCCTTCGGCAAATGAAAATCGCTCCAACATGCATGTGGGTGGGAGGCCCGAAGCCACGACGCTCACCAAACGCGAACATGAAATCTGCGAGGCATTAGGGCCGGAACTCAAGACGCGCGGTCTTATATTCGTCGGGCTCGACGTGATCGGCGATTATCTGACCGAGATCAACGTCACCTCGCCCACCGGCATAAGGGAAGTCAAGCGCTTCGGCGGTGCCGATATCGCCGCGTTGATCTGGGACGCGATCGAGGCGCGGAAATAGCACCGAAAACCGGCGCCTTTTCGGGCGCCGGCTCCGGTTTCGTTTGCTTACGCGGTGCTAATATCCGCACCAATACACCCGTCCGCGGCGGTTCACGCACCAGCCGTCGTCATAATAGCCATAGCCTCCGCCAAGGAAAAACGGCGGAAAAATGCCAAAGCCAAAATTGTGATTGTGACCGAAGCCATGATGATGATGGCGGTGACCATGCCGGCGGTGCTTCCAGTCGTGTCCTTTTTTCCACTTTCTATCATGTTTGACATCCTGCTTCAGGATGTTATCCGCCGCATTGGCGGCATTCTGCTGAACATACGGAATAGCGCCCGCCGATACGCTGGCAGCGGGAAGCGCAAAGGCATCAATTCCGATCAAGGAAGCCAGCGCGAGCGGACCATATTTCTTGAGCATCGCCTTTCTCCATTTACAATTTGAGGAACCGGCCGCAACCGGGCTTGCATGGATAACGTTTGGGCTGGCGCGACGGTTCCCGGCAAATATAGGAAGTTTCCGCAAGGGTTCATCCGGATTTATGCGGATTCCCGCAAACATCAACCAATCGTGATTGAATTGTGCCACAAGAAGGCGGCGAAAAAAGCAACAAATTCTTGGGAATACATTCTGACATATTTCCGCCCTTATTTAGGAATATATGCCGTGACAGGTAGTTCCAAAGGAGGGGACGATGTCGACAGCGTCTCGATATTGCGGAATACCCAGCGGCGCCCGCGCCGGATGGTTCAACGCATCATCCGTCCCGGGAGTTTCCGGCAAGACCCGCGGACACTACGACCCGCGCGCCTCGCGGCAGTTAGGCGGTCCCCACAGGACAGAGCCGAAGTGCGAACCGGAGGCCGAAATCGCCGCGCCGGTAGCCCGGGCCTTCGCGCCCTTTGAATATTCAGGACTGCGTGGAGCCCGGCTCCGGCATTCCCCTCCATCTTTTTTCCGGCCGTCCCCGCATCCGCCACCCCTTTACCCTCACAAACTCAGGAGACCTTTGCCATGGATTTTCCCCGTGACACGCCGCTTGCCGTCTACCCCAATCTCGGCTGCCGCAGGAGCGGCCAA
>JBOHKD010000190.1:0-3671 GCA_050728895.1 Aestuariivirga sp. | reverse complement strand
ATTTCTTTCCGTATCGAATATTTATTCCGGCCCGATGGCCGCATGGGCCCGAAAGGCATCTGGATCGAGGACCAAGGCAAGTGGTTTAGCGGCCGGGATGGCAGGCCGGTGGAGGTTTACGGCACGGTGCGCCGCCTCGATGAGCGCCACCAGCGCGACCAGCATTTGAGCTTCCTCGGCAATTGCGATCCGCTGACCGGCATGATGAATCGCGAGCGCTTGGCGGAAGCCCTGGGCGAAGCCATGACGGTGGCGGGCCGCGAGGGCACATCCTGCGCCTTCCTGATCGCGGCGATCAACAATCTCGCCATCGTCAATGGTGCCTTTGGCTTCGAGGTGGCCGACGAAGTCATCGTCAACATGGGGCGGCGGCTGCGTCAGGTAGTGCGCACCGGCGATGCCATCGCGCGCTATTACGGAGCCAAGTTCGGAATGATCCTCAACCATTGCGGCGAGGAGGAAGTGAGTGCCGCGGCCGAGCGGTTTCTGACAGTGGCGCGCGAAAGCGTGATCGAGACGGCGCACGGCCCCGTTTGGGCTCTCCTGTCGATCGGCGGATTGGTGCTGCCCAGGCATGCGAGTGATGCCAACACCGCCATGGCGCGCGCCGAAGAGGCGCTGACCGAAGCCCGCGGGCTTCCGTCAGACGGCTACGTGATCTACCGGCCATCGCCGCAACGCGCCGCCGAGCGCAGGCACAACGCCCAGAGCGCCATGGAAATCGTGCGCTGCCTCAAGGAGGACCGCTTCCAGCTGGCTTTCCAACCCATCGTCGCCTCCTCCTCCGGAGAGCCCGTGTTCCACGAGGCATTGCTGCGCATGACCGGCACGGCAGGCGAGACCGCCGCCGCCGCCCATCTCATCCCCATCGCCGAAAAGCTGGGCCTCGTGCGCCTGATCGACCGGGCGGTGGTGCAGATGGCGGTTGCCACCTTGCAAAAATACCCGCGGGCGCGGCTGTCGCTCAATATCTCCGGCACCACGGCCGCCGATCCCGGCTGGTATCCGCAGATCACCGGGATCCTCGCCAGCAACAGAAGCGTCACCGGCAGGCTGGTGATCGAGATCACCGAAACGGCAGCACTCAGCAACCCCCAGGAGGCACGGCACTTTGTCGAGCAATTGCGCGAGCTAGGCTGCTCGGTTGCCATCGACGATTTTGGCTCGGGTTATACGTCATTCCGCAACTTGCGGGCCTTGGCCGCCGACATCCTGAAAATCGACGGCTCTTACTGCCGCGATCTCGAAACCAATGCCGACAACCGTTATTTCGTCCGTTCAATGATCGACCTCGCCAAAACCTTCAATCTGCGGACCGTGGCCGAATGGGTGGAAAACGAGGCGGATGCGGCGTTGCTGCGGGAATGGGGAACCGATTTTCTGCAAGGCACGCTGTTCGGCGAAGCAAGCCTCGAAGCACCCTGGCGGGAGATCGCCGCTGCGGCAAATTTCATGGGCGGCGCTCTTCCAGCAAAGCCTCCGGCCATCGCTGTCCCGGACGACCCGGTAAAAACTTTCGAAGATAATTTGCCTCACGAACTTTCCAAATTGCGCCAGGCCATCGCCGCACTCGATGCCTCGTTCAAACGCGGGTCCCCGCCGGAGATTGCCGGTGGGCTGAGCGATACGGGCTAACCGGACTTATTTGTTGTTGACGAGGGTATCGAGCTTTTGCTGCATGGCGGAGAGCTGATCCTTCAGCGCCTGCAAGTCTTCCTTCGCCGTGGGCTCTTGGGCGGTGGAGGGTTTGCGGTCCGGGCCGGTGAAACCCGCCGGGTTCACGGTGGCGGCGAAAGGATTGAACACCCGCATCGCGTCACTGAACATCGACATGTTGCGCTGGGCCTGTTCCTGCATGGTCTTGAAAGGATCGGCATCCCAGGCTTCCAGCATCTGGGCCCGGAACTTGTCTTGGTCCTTGCCAAGGCTGTCGAGGGAGAATTCGAGAAAGCCCGGAACGATGGCTTGCATGGAATCGCCGTAGAAACGGATGAGCTGGCGCAGGAAGTTGATGGGCAGCAAATTGGTGCCCTTGCTCTCTTCCTCGAAGATGATCTGGGTGAGGACCGAACGGGTAATGTCGTCCCCGGTCTTGGCGTCATAGACGACGAAATCGGTTCCGGCTTTCACCATGATGGCGAGGTCGTCGAGGGTCACATAAGTGCTGGTGGCCGTATTGTAGAGCCGCCGGTTGGCATATTTCTTGATTACTACAGCACTTTGGGGTTCTGTCTGTTCCGCACTCAACGCGCGCACTCCTTCACCGATTGCATTGCAAAATTTGCGCTCCGCAGTGCACAATTGCAAGGGTCAAACATCGAGGATGACGTTGCAATTTATGTCGCATTGCACAAAAATGCGATGGAAGGCATAAGCCATTTACAACACGCGAGGAACAGCAATGGCCGGTTCGGAAAATCAGATTGTCATCGTTTCGGCGGCACGAACGCCGGTAGGCGCCTTTAACGGCACCTTGTCCAGCGCCGCCGCGTCGGTTCTCGGCACCGTGGCCCTCAAGGCCGCCATGGCGCGCGCCAAGGTCGATGCCGCGGAAGTAGATGAAGTGATCCTGGGCCAGGTGCTTGCCGCGGGCCAGGGTCAAAACCCCGCCCGCCAGGCTTCCGTCAATGCTGGCATCCCGATCACCAGCCCGGCCTGGGGCATCAACCAGCTCTGCGGCTCGGGGCTTCGCGCGGTGGCGCTCGGCATGCAGCAAATCGTCAATGGCGATGCCCGGATCGTCGCCGCCGGCGGCCAGGAATCCATGAGCAAGGCGCCGCATGTGGCGCATTTGCGCGACGGCGTGAAGATGGGCGACTGGCAGCTCGTCGATACGATGATCAAGGACGGGTTGTGGGACGCCTTCAACGGCTATCACATGGGAACGACCGCCGAGAACGTGGCGCGCCAATGGCAGATCACCCGCGAGACGCAGGATGCCTTCGCGGTCGCCTCGCAGAACAAGGCCGAGAAAGCGCAAGGTGCGGGCAAATTCAAGGACGAGATAGCACCGGTTACGATTTCCACCCGCAAGGGTGACGTGGTGGTTTCCGACGATGAATATATCAAGAAGGGGGTAACGCTTGACGGCATCGCCAAGCTGAAACCCGCCTTCGCCAAGGATGGCTCGGTGACGGCGGCAAACGCATCGGGAATCAATGATGGTGCCGCCGTAGTCATTTTGATGAGCGCCAAGGAAGCGGACAAGCGCGGACTTAAGCCCTTGGCGCGCATTGTTTCCTGGGCGAGCGTCGGCGTCGATCCGGCGATCATGGGCTCGGGGCCCATTCCGGCTTCGCGTGCCGCCCTCAAAAAGGCAGGATGGAAGGTCGAAGACCTCGATCTCGTGGAAGCCAACGAGGCCTTCGCGGCACAGGCCTGTGCCGTCAACAAGGACATGGGCTGGAACCCGGAGATCGTCAACGTCAATGGCGGCGCCATAGCACTCGGCCATCCCATCGGAGCGAGCGGTGCCCGCGTCCTCACCACGCTGCTGTATGAAATGGGCAAGCGCAATGCAAAGAAGGGCCTCGCCACCCTGTGCATCGGCGGCGGCATGGGTGTTGCCATGTGTATCGAGCGCTGAAGGAGAGGAAGAACATGGGACGCGTTGCAGTCGTAACAGGGGGAAGCCGCGGCATTGGCGCGGCAGTTGCCAAGGCGCTCAAGGC
>JBOHKD010000189.1:0-3695 GCA_050728895.1 Aestuariivirga sp. | reverse complement strand
AAGCTGACCATCAGCCAGGCCCTGGAAGGCGGCGACGGCCGCCAGCGCTCGCTCGCCTCGGTTCGCCGGCAGCGCGAGAAGATGCGCAGTGCCCCGGCCAAACACGTACATCAACCGCCACTGCGGGTGATCCGCGAGGTCACCATCCCGGAAACCATCACCGTGCAGGAGCTGGCCAACCGCATGGCCGAACGCGCCGCCGACATCATCAAGTATCTGATGAAACAAGACCAGATGCACACGATCAACGATGTGATCGAGGCCGACCTGGCCCAGATCATTGCCGAGGAAATGGGGCACAAGGTCAAGCGGGTGTCCGAGTCGGACGTGGTCGAAAGCCTTGCTGGCGGTTCAGACACGGCGGAACAGCTGGTTTCGCGCCCGCCCGTCGTCACCATCATGGGTCACGTCGATCACGGCAAGACCTCGCTTCTCGATGCGATTCGCAAGAGCAACGTGGTTTCAAGCGAAGCCGGCGGCATCACCCAGCATATCGGCGCCTACCAGGTGGAAACCAAAAGCGGCTTCATCACCTTCATCGACACGCCGGGCCACGAGGCGTTCACCGCCATGCGCGCGCGCGGCGCCAAGGCCACCGACATCGTGGTGCTGGTCGTCGCAGCCGATGACGGCGTCATGCCGCAGACGGTGGAAGCAATCAATCACGCGCGTGCCGCCGAAGTACCGATCATCGTGGCGATCAACAAGATCGACAAGCAATCGGCCAACGCCAATAAGGTGCGCACCGAACTCTTGCAGTACGAAATCGTCGTCGAAAGCATGGGCGGCGATACGCTCGATGTCGAGGTCTCGGCCATGAAAGGCACCAATCTCGACAAATTGCTCGACACCATATTGCTGCAGGCCGAAGTGCTCGATCTCAAGGCCAATCCGGGCCGCGAAGCAGGCGGCCTGGTGGTGGAAGCTCAGCTCGACAAGGGCCGGGGTCCCGTGGCCACCGTGCTCGTACAGCGCGGCACGCTTTGGTTCGGTGATATTTTCGTGGCCGGCTCCGCCTGGGGGCGTGTGCGCGCACTCGTCAACGACAAGGGCGAACAGGTGAAAAACGCCGGTCCTTCGGCTCCCGTCGAAGTTCTCGGTCTTAACTCGGCGCCGGAAGCAGGCGATCCCTTCGATGTGGTGCCCAATGAGGCGCGCGCCCGCGAGATCACCGATTACCGCGACAGGAAGCGCCGCGATTCGCGCGGCACCACGCAGGCCCGGTCGTCGCTTGAGCAGATGATGACCCAGATGAAGGAAGGGGCGATGAAAGAATTCCCCATCCTCGTCAAAGCCGATGTGCAGGGTTCGGCCGAGGCCATCGTTCAGGCGCTGGAAAAGATCGGCAACGAGGAAATCGGAGCGCGCGTCATTCACTATGCGGTGGGCGGTATCAACGAGAGCGACATCGGGCTCTCGACCGCTTCGGGTGCCGTGGTGCTGGGCTTTAACGTCAGGGCCAGCGGCCAGGCGCGCGACGCCGCCGAACGCGCCGGGATCGAAATCCGTTACTATAACGTCATCTACGATCTGGTGGACGACATCAAGGCTGCGATGTCGGGCAAGCTGGCGCCGGAAATGCGCGAGACTTTCTTGGGCAATGCGAAGATTCTCGAAATCTTCAATATCACCAAGGTGGGTAAGGTGGCGGGCTGTCAGGTTACCGAAGGCAATGTGCAACGCGGCGCCAAGGTGCGGCTCATCCGCGACAATGTGGTCATCCACGAAGGCACGCTCTCGACGCTCAAGCGCTTCAAGGACGAGGTCAGGGAAGTCCAGACCGGCCAGGAATGCGGCATGGCCTTCGAAAATTATCAGGACATGCGCGCGGGCGATGTGATCGAATGTTTCCGGGTGGAACGGATCGAGCGCAAGCTGGCGTGAGAGGTAGATGGCTTGCTTGGCCATTTTCCCACGAGGTAACCCATGAAACCTGCCTCCACCTCCGGTCCTTCGCAACGCCAGCTTCGCGCCGGTGAACTCATCCGCCATGCGCTGGCTTCGATCTTCCTGCGTGGCGAGACCGGGGATCCGGAATTGGAACGCCTCAATCCCACCGTTGTCGAGGTGCAGGTTTCGCCGGACCTCAAGATCGCCACGGCCTATGTGCGCAGCTTGATCGCGGGCAAGGAGCAGGCGTTGCTCGAGGCGCTCAACCGCAATCGCAAATATATTCGAGGGTTAGTGGCGCCGAAAGTTGAGATGAAATTCATGCCGGAAATCCGCTTTCGCATCGATACGGCGCAAGATTACGCCAGCAAGATCGACGAATTGCTGCATAGCCCCGCCGTGGCGCGCGACTTGAAGCGCGAAGACTGAACCCGACAGCACGGCCGGAGGAATGGGTTTGAAAAAACGCGGCGAGCCCGTTCACGGATGGGTGGCATTCGACAAGCCCTTGGGCATGACCTCCACACAGGCGGTGGCCAAGGTGCGATGGCTATTTAACGCCGAAAAGGCGGGGCATGGCGGAACGCTCGATCCCTTGGCGTCGGGTCTGCTGCCGATTGCGCTCGGCGAGGCGACGAAAACCGTCCAATGGGCCATGGATGGGCGGAAAGTGTATCGGTTCACAGTCACATGGGGGGAAGAACGCACTACCGACGATCTCGAGGGCGAGGTTTCGGCCAAATCGGCGGCGCGGCCCACTCGAAGCGGTATTGAATCGATATTGCCGGGTTTCGAGGGCGAGATAATGCAGGCGCCGCCGGCGTTTTCGGCGCTTAAGATCGGTGGCGAGCGGGCCTATCATTTGGCCCGCGCGGGAGCGGCGGTCGTGCCCTCGGCGCGTGCCGTGGCGATCGAAAAGCTCCGTCTGGTCGGTCAAGGGGACCAAAATCATGCCAGCTTCGAAATTATCTGCGGCAAGGGCACCTATATAAGGGCGCTGGCCCGCGATATGGGCCGATTGCTGGGCTGTTTCGGCCATGTATCGGCACTCCGGCGCACTGCGGTTGGGCCCCTTGGCGAGGCCCAAATGATTCCGCTGGAAAAGATCGAGGAACTGCGCCATAAGGCCCCCGGCGATAATGCCATGAACGGGGTTCTCCGCCCTATCGAGACCATGCTGGACGGCATCCCGGCATTGGCCGTCGAAGAGCGGCAAGCCCAGCGCCTGAGACTAGGACAATCCGTCCTGCTCAGAGGTGCGAACGCTCCCGTAGCTTGCGATGCGGTTTTGGTGACCTGGGGTTTGAAGCCCCTTGGCATTTGCAGCATCGAGCAGGGATCGCTCACACCGAAGCGCCTGTTTAACTTGTAACCAGTTGGAGATGGCCGAATGACCATGACCGCGGAGCGCAAGGTTGCGCTCGTAAAGGAATATGCCACGAAGGCCGGTGACACGGGCTCGCCCGAAGTCCAGGTCGCGATCCTGACGGAACGCATCGCCTACCTCACCGAGCATTTCAAAACCCATAAAAAGGACAATCACTCCAGGCGCGGATTGCTCACGATGGTGAGCAAGCGCCGCTCGCTTCTCGATTATCTCAAGTCGAAGGACGAGGAGCGCTATCAGGCGTTGATCAAGCGTCTCGACATCCGCCGCTAGCGCGCCGGATCACACATTGCGAGCAGGCGGATCACCATGACCGCCCGCAAATCCCCCAAACCATGCGGTCCAGCAATAGGGCGGGACCGAGGAAGCCCAAGAGGGGATGCCGGCCATTCATGTTAGTGGCGGCGAAGGGCAGCAA
>JBOHKD010000188.1:0-3696 GCA_050728895.1 Aestuariivirga sp. | reverse complement strand
GTCAAGACAAACAGTAACCCGGCCGCCAGCACCACCGAAGGCCCGGAAATCGTGTTGGCGGAAGCCGACAGCAACAGCCCGGCAACGACGGAGAGGCCCGCCATCATGGCGGATATGACGGCCATGCGTTCCGGTGTCGAAGACAGACGGCGGGCGGCAGCGGCGGGGATCACCAACAAAGCGGTAATCAGCAAAAGGCCCACGATCTTCATGGAAATTGCCGTCATCAGGGCGATGAGCAGGATGAAACCAAGCTCGACCCGCTGCACTTGAACACCTTCGGCGCGAGCCAGTTCCTCATGGACGGAAATGGCGATGAGGTCGCGCCAGAGAAATGCCAGAACCGCCAGGCCCGCCGCAGCTCCCGCCCAGATGATTATCACATCGCGCGAAGTCACGGTCAGAATATCGCCGAACAGCAGGTCCATTTGATCGCCAGCCGCACCCGTAACCAGCCCCACGGTGATGAGACCCAAGGCCAGTGCTGTATGAGAAAGAATGCCGAGCAGCGTGTCGGTGGCAAGTTGCCGCTGGCGCTTCAGGACGAGCAGCAGAACCGCAACAGCCACCGCCGTTGCCACAGCACCCAGCGTCAGGCTAAAGCCGAGCAGCAATCCCAACCCAACGCCGAAGAGGCCGGAATGCGCCAGCGTTTCGCCGAAATAGGCCATGCGGCGCCAGACGATAAAACAGCCGACGGGACCCGCCACCAACGCCACGCCAAGGCCTGCGAGCAGTGCGCGCTGGAAGAAGGGTTCATGGATTATTTCAAGCATCTGCAACTTTCCCCTTCCCCCCTCGCGGGGGAAGGTGGCGCGGAACGCGCCGGATGAGGGGGCCTTTCCGCGCGAAAGTTTTTGGCCGCGAGGTCCACTGACAGAGCCCCCTCATCCGTCCATCGCGTGTCGCGATGTCCACCTTCTCCCGCGAGGGGAGAAGGGGAAATTTTCTGGCAAACTTAGTGCTGATGATCATGGCTCTCATGATCATGGTCGTGCCGATGCGTATAGGCCGCGATCATCCTGGCTGCCGATGGCCCGAAGAGCCTGGTGAATTCGGGATCCTGCTGCACCGTGCCCGGCCCGCCCTCGCAGCACACGTGACCGTTGAGGCAGACCACGTGATCGCTCTCGGCCATCACCATGTGAAGGTCGTGGCTCACCATGAGAATGCCGCAGCCGTGGCGTTTGCGAATGGCGGAAATGAGTTCGTAGAGCCTGGCCTCGCCCATGAAGTCGACGGCTTGCACCGGTTCATCGAGCACCAGAAGTTCGGGCTTGCGCAAAAGGGCGCGGGCGAGAAGGGCGCGCTGCAATTCACCGCCCGAAAGCTGCGCCACCGTGGCAGTCTTGAGATGGGCAATGCCGGTTTCAGCAAGCGCTTCGTCGATCTCCGCTTCGCCGGGCTTCAAGGTCAGCGACAAGAGCCTACGCAAATCGAGCGGCACATTGGGAATGAGCGGAAAGCGTTGCGGCACATAGCCCACGCGCAGTTGCTTGCGGCGCACGATCTGGCCGGAGGTCAAGGCTTGCAAGCCCAGCATGCAGCGCACCAGCGTTGACTTGCCGGCGCCATTGGGCCCGATGACGGTAACGATCTCGCCTGAGCGCACATCGAGGTTCACGCGGTCGAGGATGGTGCGCCCGCCGATTGTCAGCGTCGCGTCCCTGGCGCTCAGGAGTGCACCTTGGGCTTTCAGCATCTCAAGGTCTCCCCTCGCAAGCGCCGCAGACGCCGGCCACCTCGATCACCGTGCGCGAGGGATGAAACGCTTGGGCTTTAGCCGCTTCCGCCATCCGCGCAAAAACGTCGGGCGCATCGAGTTCGGCCACGGTGCCGCAGGTCTCGCAGATGAGCAGTGCGGCGGGCCTGCCCTCATGGGCGCGAGAACAGGCGACAAAGGCATTGCGGCTTTCGATTCTGTGGACGAGGCCGTGGGCCCCAAGAAAATCCAGGGCACGGTAGACCGTGATGGGCGCGGGGCGCGGGGCGCCGCGCGCCGCCATGCGCTCGATGATGTCATAGGCACCGGCGGCGGAATGGCTTTGGGCCACACAGGAGAGCACATCGCGGCGCTGGCCCGTCAGTTTGCTGCCCCGTCTGGCACAGGTGCGTTCGGCCCGCGAGATCAGGTCGGCGGTGCAATGGGCGTGGTCGTGGTGGGGGCTCGGAAAGGACATAATGTTATAATATAACATCGTTAGACCAAATGCCACAGGAGATTGCTCGTGACCGGATCCAATACGGGCCGCAATGAGGTCGAGCATGACGCGATCAATGCCAATGACAGTGATTATGCTTTCATCGAAATCGAAATAAAGTAACGCTCACCTCTCCTTTGGGAGAGGTCGGACGCCGAAGGCGGCCGGGTGAGGGGATTGGAGATCAGTTGAAATACCCGGTCCCCTCATCCGCCTCGCTTTCGCTCGGCACCTTCTCCCAAGGGAGAAGGAACCCGCATATATCCCCTTTGCGTATGCTTGTGGACTCAAGAGGTTCATGCCATGAATAGGGGATGGATAGACCGCCTTTCCCATTTAGCAATACCGCAACCCCCCTTGGTCTTCTCACTGTTCTTGCGGGGCGTTTTATGAGCGAGTGGGTGACTACGGCCCCTTGGTGGCAAAGTATCCCATGGACCGGTCTTGCCTTGATATTGATGGGAATAATAATCGGGCAAACTTGGGCCGACTTAGTAAATGATGGTTCTCAACTCAAAAAATGGTGGCGATACAAGACAAGAATTTTTGATCTTGTGAGCGTCCATACGCGCCATTTGCAAGACGAAAGAGAGAGGGTGGAAATATGGGCGGTTTTGAAATTCACCAACACCTTCACAATCCTTTGCTAATCGTCAGACTGAAACAATTAGGCCCAAACAAAAGTGTTCGAATGGCGCTTGTCCACTCGGAAAGGCTGGGAGAAATAGTGGCGGGGCATCAATTGCCCATGTTAATGGGCACAATTTCTATCACCAGGCCCCATAAAACAGCCTTTCATTCGCAATATGGTCCCGAACCCCCGCAACAATATACAGTTGGTCAATGTTCTATTGTAGGCGGAAACAAAGAGGTAATTGAAATCTCTGTCAATAAAACACTGTATCGAATTTTTTCACAACCCATCAGGAATAACTCTGAGGCCGATCAAAGGATAACACTAAACTTGGAATCGGACCCTCTATGGACCATTCAATGACAAGTGTGTTTGATAGGCTGCTCCGCGCCATGCTTACCAAGAAGCCTAAGCCTTGGGGAAAGCCAGCAAGAGGGCGTCCAGCATCAGGTTCGGCGACTTCCGCAAGTTATGGCGGTACTCGAACTCGCAAAGGTAAGTCTGCAAGTGCTTCTTCGAAACCCAAACGTAAGTCCCGTTGATTGAGCGCTTGACATTAGACCAGAAGGCTTCAATCGAGTTTGTGTGAACGTCACCACACACCCATTCCTTCGCCTTGTGATTGACTGACTTGTGACCGTAGCCAAGGTTTGGAAGCGATCTAAACACTGGAGCATCATCCGTATAGATTGTGCTTCCTTCTTTCAGTCCATCGCGCATGGCGCGGCTAACCGAACTCCAGTCCTTGCCGGGAATAACGCGGGTCATCACATCGCCATCACGTTCGATCATGCCAAGCACCACGGCCTTGTCATCAAAGCCTTGCTTGTCCTTGCCGCCGATGAACGCCTTATCCATTTC
>JBOHKD010000187.1:0-3699 GCA_050728895.1 Aestuariivirga sp. | reverse complement strand
ACTCAGCACCGCATCGGCCATGAGGCGCACCGATTGCAGGAAATTGTAAGCCATCACCGGATTGAAGACGTTTAACTCGAAATGCCCCTGGCTTCCGGCGAAGGTCAGGCTCGCGTGATTGCCGAAGATCTGCACGCAAACCATCGTCAGTGCTTCGCATTGGGTGGGATTGACCTTGCCCGGCATGATCGAGGAACCGGGCTCATTCTCCGGCAGCGACAGTTCGCCAAGCCCCGAGCGCGGGCCCGAACCCAGGAAGCGGATATCATTGGCGATCTTGAACAGCGATGCCGCGACCGTATTGATGGCGCCATGGCTCATCACCATGGCGTCATGGGCGGCGAGGGCCTCGAACTTGTTGGGCGCCGAGGTAAAGGCCATGCCGGTGATCGCCGCCACCCGCTTCGCCACCAGTTCCGCGAACCCCCTGGGCGCATTGAGGCCCGTTCCCACGGCGGTTCCTCCCTGGGCCAACTCCATCAGCAAGGACATGGTCTGCCCGATGCGGGCGATGCCGTTCTCGATCTGCTTGGCGTAGCCGGAAAATTCCTGGCCGAGCGTCAAGGGTGTCGCATCCTGCGTATGGGTGCGGCCGATCTTGATAATACCGGCCCAGCGCTTCGCCTTGGCGTCCAATGCCTCGTGCAGATGCTTGAGAGCCGGAATCAACCGGCGCTGAATTTCCTCGGCACAGGCGATGTGCATGGCGGTCGGATAGGTGTCGTTCGACGATTGGCTCATGTTGACGTGATCGTTGGGATGAACCGGCTGCTTCGATCCCATAACCCCGCCCAACAGTTCGATGGCCCGATTGGAAATCACTTCGTTGGCGTTCATGTTCGATTGGGTGCCCGAGCCCGTCTGCCAGACGGCCAGGGGAAAGTGTTCGTCGAGCTTGCCGTCGATCACCTCTTGGGCCGCCTTCACGATGGTTTCGCCGATTTTGCGATCGAGTACGCCCAATTCCATGTTGGCTTCGGCGGCCGCGCGCTTGACGATACCGAGTGCCCTGACGATGGGAAGCGGCTGCTTTTCCCAACCGATCCTGAAATTGCCGAGGCTGCGCTCGGCTTGCGCACCCCAATAGCGGTGGGCGTCCACCTCGATCTTGCCGAAGCTGTCGGTTTCGGTGCGGGTTTTTGTCATGTGCGTGGGCTTCTTGCGGATTGCTGCCGGGCGGGTGATTATCACGGACCGGCGGATGCCGCCAGTCACACGGAAGTTTGGTAGTGGGTCTGTTTGAATTTCTGCTTTGGGCCATGAGCGGACACGGCGGGCCTTATTCTGGAAGTCCTGCCTTGCGTAGGCCTTCGACCAGATGCTCCAAATCGGCCGGGTTCTTGTAAGGCTCCATCGCGATTATCCACTTCATCGAAAAGTCGGGCTTCCGTCGGAGCAGCTCGACGGCCTGGGCCTTCGCTTCCTCGATCCGGCCGAGCTGTGCATAGCAAACGGCGAGATAAGGAACGTGCCACACCTGCAGCTCGGTGAAATGATCATATGCTTGGATCATTTCTTCATAGCGTTTCTCCTGAAGCAACGGAACGGCGCGGGCTTCCCAATACCACTCCGGCGGAAAGGGATCGCGCTGGACGGCGATATCCATTTTCTCCAAAGCCTCGCTCGTTCGACCCATGCGGGCCAGCCAGTGGGCATGTGTGACGGCAACCGTCGCGTCGCTGGGATTGAGGGCGATGGCCTTGCTTAAATGAATGCCAGCAAGATCGAGGCGATGCATAAATACGCAGACGCTGCCGAGCGTAGCCCGGCAGCGGGCATCGTTTTCGTCGAGTGATACTGCCTTCTTCGCTTGGATCAACGCTTCGTTGAGCTGCTCGATCCGGCCATCGGAAAAGTATCGCCAGAGATACATGAAAGCCAAGAATGTATAAGGTTGAGCGAAATTCGGGTCCAGTTCGATCGCGCGCCGCAGCAAAGGTTCGGCAGTATCAACGTCGTAGACACTCGCGCGATCTCGTCCTTGGAGAAAAAAGTCATAGGCAACCCAATGCTGCGTTGGTTTACGTCTTGCTTTCTCTGCGCCGCTGGCAGTCAACCGGCCTACGAGGGTAGCGACTATTGTTTGTGTTACCTCGTCCTGGATTGCGAAAATGTCTTCCAGATCACGATCATAGTGTTCGGCCCAGAGGTGGGCGCCCGTTGCAACCGCGATCAACTGCGCCGTGACGCGCATACGACTGCTTGATTTACGAACACTCCCTTCGACTACATATTCGACGCCTAGGCTTTTCCCGATATGTTTGATATCAACCGATTTGTCCCGGAACTGAAACGATGAATTGCGCGCAATCACGAACAGATCGCGAAACCGCGATAGTTCCGTAATGATGTCCTCGGTAATCCCGTCACTAAAATACTGCTGCTCGGGATCACCGCTCAGGTTGACGAACGGGAGCACGGCTAAGGCGGACTTTTCACTCGCGCTTTTGGTGGCGCCAGCCGCAATCGCCAGCTCACCAGTGACGCTGTACGCACGAACTGCCGCCGCGATGTTCTTCAAGGTTTGAGTACCGAGGTCTTCGAAGGTGACCTTGATCTTGTTGACGACATGGTCGTGCGCCGTGCCGGAAACCAAGATTCCACCCGGCTCGGCGATCGCTTCCAATCGGGCGGCGATGTTGACGCCGTCGCCGTAGAGATCGCTGCCCTCCACGATGACGTCCCCGAGGTTGACGCCAATGCGCAGCACGACCTGGAGATCACCGAGGAGGTCACGATTGGCGGCAGCCATGTCTTTCTGAAGGTCGACAGCGCATTGAACCGCGTTAACAGCGGCTGGCGAATTCAACTAGCACACCGTCGCCAGTCACCTTGAAAACTCGACCCTGATGTTTGGCTACTAACGGGACCAACACCCTGCGACGCCGCTCCTTTTGCGCAACCAACGTGCCAGCCTCGTCGACTTCCATCATTCGACTATAGCCGACCACGTCGGCCGCCAATATCGCGGCAAGACGACGTTGGGTGTGTTCTTCTGCCATGCCGTCTTTCTGCCTGTGAAAGGCGTGGTCACGACATTCTATTGACGGCCAGCTGACGTGTCCATTACGTGCCAGAAAGCTGCAAGCCAACGAGTTCGACACGCCCTGCTATTCCTCGTGCGATGACGTTCTCGTGAACAGCTCGATGTCCGGTTCGGGTCCTGCTCACTGCGTCCGGTGAGAGTCCGCTCCGCCTTCGATCGCCGACATGACAGTTCCTCAATGGGTCTGCACTGTGTCGGGCTTTGGCAGCCGGTGGCGCGCCAATTCGACGTGAAATCTAGCCCCATGCACGAGAGCTTCATCGTTGAAATCAAAATGCGGATTGTGGAGCGGCCGGGACTCCATGCCGTTTCCGATAAATACGAAACAGCCAGGAGCATGTGCTAGAAAGCGCGCAAAATCCTCTGAAGCCGCGATCGGCGCGCAGTCAGCTTTAACATTTTCAGGACCGAAGACCGCCTTCGCCACGGATAGAGCCGTTTGTGTAGCCTCTGGATCGTTGACAAGTGGCACAAACTCGCGGGTGTAGGTGAGCTCAACTTCGCATCCATGTGCGCCAGCCACGCCATCTGCTATGCGCCGCATCGAAGCCTCAATTTCAGAACTTATCTCTGGCCGGAAACTACGGCAATCGCCGAGAATCCGTACGTTGCCGGGTAACACATTCCGAGTTCCATCCGTTAGCAGCTCAGTG
>JBOHKD010000186.1:0-3716 GCA_050728895.1 Aestuariivirga sp. | reverse complement strand
CCGAAGGAAAAAAACCAGAAATTCCTAGGTTTGATGTCGAGACCCGACTGCATGATCGACATACGGAGAGTCATCCGCCGCCTGCGCACCGCCTTTTGCCGCTGGTCAATCTGATTCAGTGTTTCCTGAATCTGTTTTCGCCGGCTATCCTTTTGGCCCTCTAGCCGCCTTGCCGAAACAGCCTGCGCATTGGTGTTCCTGCGGTTTTCGCTGATGGCCTTGATCCGCTTCGACGAGTTGTCCCCGGCAAGCAGCGGGAACAGAAGCGCCAGCACCACGCCTCCCACCGCCATCACAACCATGGCGATGAAGACGATTTGGGTGATGTCGGTGCCGAGAAGCATTCGAATCCGTCCTTCCAGAAGCTCTCAACTCAGTCTTCGCCGCGCGCTTCGGCCTTCTCCAGCGCCTCGGCGAGACGGCGTTCTTCATTGTAATAACGGGCGCGGTCCCAGAAATGCGGGCGCGCGATACCGGTCGAGCGGTGGCGGCCGAGGATCTTGCCGTTGGCGTCCTCGCCCACGATCTCATATACAAAAAGGTCCTGGGTAATGATTACTTCGCCTTCCATGCCCACCACCTCGGTAATGTGCGTGATGCGGCGCGAGCCGTCACGCAAGCGGGCCGCCTGGACGATGACATCGATCGAGCCGCAGATCATTTCCTTGATCGTCTTGGAAGGCAAGGTGAAGCCGCCCATGGTGATCATCGATTCGAGGCGCGAGAGCCCCTCGCGCGGCGTATTGCAATGCAGCGTTCCCATGGATCCGTCATGGCCCGTGTTCATCGCCTGCAGCAGATCGAAGGCTTCGGGCCCGCGGACTTCGCCGACGATGATCCGCTCGGGACGCATGCGCAGGCAGTTCTTCACCAGGTCGCGCATGGTGATTTCGCCTTCGCCCTCGAGATTGGGCGGGCGGGTTTCGAGACGCACCACATGGGGCTGCTGCAACTGGAGTTCGGCCGCGTCTTCACAGGTGATAACGCGCTCATCATGATCGATATAGCCGGTGAGACAGTTCAAGAGAGTTGTCTTGCCCGAACCGGTGCCGCCGGAAATGAGCACATTGCAGCGCACGCGGCCGATAATCTCCAGGACGGTCGCACCTTCCGGCGTGATCGAGCCGAATTTCACCAGGTCCGGCAGCTTCAGCCGATCCTTCTTGAACTTGCGGATGGTGAGCACGGGGCCGTCGATCGATAGCGGCGGCACGATGACATTGACGCGCGAACCGTCGGGGAGGCGGGCGTCGCATATGGGACTCGATTCGTCCACGCGCCGTCCGATCTGGCTTACGATGCGCTGGCAGATGTTGAGAAGCTGGGCGTTGTCGCGGAAGCGCACGCCGGTCTTCTGCGTTTTGCCGCCGACTTCGATGAAGGTGGTGCTGGCGCCGTTCACCATGATGTCCGCGATATCGTCGCGCGCCAGCAGCGGCTCGAGAGGGCCATAGCCCAGCACGTCATTGCAGATATCTTCGAGCAGTTCCTCCTGCTCGGAGATCGACATCATCACGTCCTTGAGCGTGATGATCTCGTTGACGATGTCGCGGATTTCATCGCGGGCCGCGTCGCGGTCGAGCTGGCCGAGCTGCGTCAGGTCGATGGCATCGATGAGCGCGTTGAAGATCGTGCTCTTGATGTCGTAATAGTTTTCCGATTTGTGGGCGGAGAGGGCGCTGTCGGATTTGCGCGCCGACGCGCGAGGCACCGGTTGCGCATTGCCGTTTCCTCCTTGGGTCGATTGGGCTCCAAATCCGCCGGAAGAGGGAAGCGGCAGATCGGGGATCGTCGAGGGCGGTGCCGCCAGTGCCGCCGGCACGCTCCCTGGCTGTACTATCGGCGGAGCGCCGGCCTTGGACTGGCTGTCGTCGGTGCGTTTGCCGAACATTATTGCTTTTTCCTCAGCCCCGGCAGCTTGTCGAAGATGGCGGATAGCCCGGATTTGGCGGCCTTCACCGGCTTTTCGGTGCCGGCGATGCCGTGGGCGAGACCCGCCAGCGCCTCCGCCGATTTCGATTTCGCGGCGACCTCGAAGATCATCTGGCCGTTGCTCTGGGCCGTGCCGAAGGTCTGGCCGTCGTAGGGAATGATGCAGCTCACTTCGGCGCCGATGGCCTTGCCGAACTCGGCCGCTGGTATTTCCGGCCGTTTCGGAATGCCTACCTGGTTGAGGACGATCTTCGGCGGCGGATCGTTGGGTCTCGCCTGCCTCAGCATGTCGAAGAGATTTTTGGTGTTGCGCAGGCTAGCCAATTCCGGCGTCGCGGTGATCACCACGAGGTCGGCATGCATGAGAGTAAACTTGATCCATGGTGCCCACATGTTCGGCACGTCGACAATGACGCAGGGCACGCTGCCGCGAATCGCGCTCAGGATGGTTTCCACGGCATGAGCCTCGATGTTGAAGTCGCGATCAACACCGCCGGGTCCGCTCAACAGGCTCAGTTTGTCGCCGAGCTTGGTCAAAAGGCGGTCGATTAGGGTCGAATCGATCCGGTCGGGCTGGCCCAAGGCATCGATTATGCCGCCGGAACTATCCTGATTGAAGTTAAGCCCCGCGGTTCCGAACGCAAGGTCGAGATCGGTGATCACCGTGTCGGTTGCATAGTGCCTTGATATTTGCCAAGCGATATTGTGGGCGATGGTGCTCGATCCCACTCCGCCCTTGGCACCGACGAAGGCCACAACCTTGCCGACCGGAGCCGATTTGGGATCGTGAAAAAGATTGGCGATTGTTTCGACGATCTGCAACTGGTGCAGCGGCGCCACCAGATATTCGCTAACGCCCTGGCGGATCAGTTCGCGGTAAAGAATGACGTCATTGATATGCCCGATGACGACCACCTTGGTGTCGGGCTGGCAGACTTGAGCCAACTGTGCAAGCTCGGACAGGATCGCGTCGCGCGAACCGTGCGATTCAACCAGAACCACATTGGGCGTCGCCTGGCTCTGGTAAACTTGTGCCGCGGCCATGATGCCGCCGAGCTGGATGGTCATATGCGCCCTGGACATGCGCCGGTCGGTAGCGGCGGCCTGCATTGCTTCCGCCGTCTGCTGGTTATCGCAGAAGGCCTGGATATTGACGCGCGGCACAAGCGCCACGAGCCCTTGATCGCTGCCGTATTGCGTGGCGGCTGCCTGGTTTGCGGTAATCATCATGGTCTCGATCCTGTCAAATCATATTCTAAGGTGAGCCGCCGGAACCGGAATCCGAGCCGGAGTCCGAGCCGGAATCCGAGCCGGAAGAAGAGCTCGATGAAGACGAACTCGCCGCGGCCGCCTGCTGGTAGTAGATGGCTATGGCGGCCGTGCGATTTGCGGCGAGCACCGGCGAGGTGGCGCGTGGCCGCTCGAAATCCTCCGGCTTTGCTACCATCGCCGCGATATTATGTTGCGTGGCGCAGCCGTGGTTCGGAGGAAGCACATTGAGGGGGTCGGTGCCGAGATTCTGGGACCAGTCGCCGCATTCCCTGGTGACCGCAATTTTGCGCTCGTAGGAAATTCGAATAGGCTCCGACGCGGCTCCCGGGTAGGAGCCGACAGCGATCATGGCTTTGGCTATGCCCTCATCGACAAAGATGCTGGCGATTTCATAGGCTACCCGGCGCGACTTGGCCCCGCCCGACGGCCAGCGGATGGCGATTTTCGATTGGGCATTCTGGCGCGCGTCCTCGGCGAAATTCGTGGCGGCGTTGATCTGCTCCGGCGTGAGG
>JBOHKD010000185.1:0-3763 GCA_050728895.1 Aestuariivirga sp. | reverse complement strand
CCAAGCCCTTCTCGGCGATCTGCCACGAGTTCAAGGGCGGCTCCTCGACGCCCGACGAGGTGGAGGGCTCGGGCGACGTGAAGTATCATCTGGGCACTTCGTCGGACCGGTCCTTCGACGGCAACATCGTGCATTTGTCGCTTACCGCCAACCCTTCGCATCTCGAGATCGTCGATCCCGTGGTGCTGGGCAAGGCCCGCGCCAAACAGGACCAGCGCGGCGACACGGATCGCACCTCGGTGCTGCCGCTCTTGATCCACGGCGATGCGGCCTTCGCCGGACAGGGCGTCGTTGCCGAATGCTTCGGGCTTTCGGGCCTGCGCGGCCATCGCTCGGGCGGCTCCATCCATTTCATCGTCAACAACCAGATCGGCTTCACCACCAGCCCGAACTGGGCCCGGTCGTCGCCCTACCCTTCCGACGTCGCCAAGATGATCGAGGCGCCGATCTTCCACGTGAACGGCGACGACCCCGAGGCGGTGGTGTTCGCGGCGAAGATCGCCACCGAATTCCGCCAGAAGTTCCGGAAGCCCGTGGTGATCGACATGTTCTGCTACCGGCGCTTCGGCCATAACGAGACCGACGAACCGTTCTTCACCCAGCCGATCATGTACAAGCGGATCGCCGCCCACGAGACGGCGACGGCGCTCTATGCCAAGCGGCTCATCGCCGAAGGCACGATGACGGCCGGCGGCGTCGAGGCGATGAAAGCGGACTACCGCAAAACGCTGGACGAAGATTTCTCGGCCGCCGAAGGCTACAAGGCCAACAAGGCCGACTGGCTCGACGGGCGCTGGGCCGGCATGAAGGCCTCAAGGGACTATGAAGACCCGCGCAAGGGGCGCACGGGCGTGCCGGTGGCGGAGCTCAAGGAAATCGGCCTCAAGCTCACCAAGGTGCCGAAAACCTTCAAGGTCCACCGCACCATGCAGCGCGTGCTCGACGCCCGCCGCAAGGCCATCGAGCAAGGCTCAGGGCTTGACTGGGCCATGGCCGAACATCTGGCCCTCGCCTCGCTGGTGGCGGAAGGCTCCCCGGTGCGGCTCTCGGGGCAGGACGTGCAGCGCGGCACCTTCTCGCAGCGCCACGCCGTGCTCGCCGATCAGGACAACGACAAGCGCTACACGCCGATCAACCATATGGCGAGGAACCAGAAGGTGAAGCTCGAGGCGATCAACTCGATGCTCTCCGAGGAGGCGGTGCTCGGTTTCGAATACGGCTATTCCCTCGCCGAACCCAACACGCTGGTGATCTGGGAAGCCCAGTTCGGCGATTTCGCCAATGGCGCCCAGGTGGTGTTCGACCAGTTCATCTCCTCGGGCGAACGCAAGTGGCTACGCATGTCGGGCCTCGTCTGCCTCTTGCCGCACGGCTATGAGGGCCAGGGGCCGGAACATTCCTCGGCCCGGCTCGAACGGTTCCTGCAATTGTGCGCGGAAGACAACATGCAGGTGGCGAACTGCACCACGCCCTCCAACTACTTCCACATCCTCCGGCGCCAGATGATGCGCGATATCCGCAAGCCGCTGATCGTCATGACGCCCAAGTCGCTGCTGCGCCACAAGCGGGCAACCTCGAAACTCGAGGAAATGGGCGAGGGCACCTCCTTCCATAGGCTGTTGTGGGACGATGCCGAAGTGCTCGCTGGCGAAAGGATCAAGCTTGCCCCCGACGCCGCCATTCGCCGCGTCGTGATGTGCACGGGCAAGGTTTATTACGATCTCTATGAAGAACGCGAAAAGCGCGGCATCGGGGATATCTATCTCCTGCGCATCGAACAGCTTTATCCCTGGCCGCACAAGGCGCTGATCCTGGAACTCCAGCGCTTCAAGAACGCCGAATTCGTGTGGTGCCAGGAGGAGCCCTACAACATGGGGGCCTGGACCTTCGCCCAACCCAACATCGAGCGGGTACTCGAATTCGTCGGCGCCACCAACACCAGGCCGCGCTACGCGGGCAGGCCTCCTTCCGCTTCCACGGCGACGGGACTGATGAGCAGGCATCTGAAAGAGCTGAACACCTTCCTCGGGGAAGCCCTCGGTGAAAACAAGAAATAAGGAACCTTAAACGATGGCGAAAGAAATCCGCGTACCGGTTCTCGGCGAATCCGTGACCGAGGCGACGGTCGCGAAGTGGTTCAAGCAAGCCGGTGACGCGGTAAAAGTGGACGAGCCGCTGGTCGAACTCGAAACCGACAAGGTAACGGTGGAAGTGCCCGCACCCGCTTCGGGCAGGCTCGCCTCCATTGTGGCGCAGCCTGGCTCGACAGTGAATGTCGGAGCGCTTCTCGGTTCAATCGAAGAAGGTGTGGCGGGTGCGGCGCCGGCGGCCAGGAAGGCTGAGCCCGTTCCTGCAAAGGCCGAACCTTCTCCCGCCAAGGCGGAGGCGCTGCCGCTGCCTCCCGCAGTGCGCAAGATGGTGCAGGAGAACAAGATCGACACTTCGGCGTTGAGCGGCACCGGCAAGGACGGCCGCATCACCAAGGGCGATGTCATCGGGCATCTGGCAAAGCCCGCTTCCGTTCCGGCCCAGCGGGCACCGTCACCGGCTCAGGAGGAAGCGCGCGAAGAGCGGGTGCGCATGTCGAGGTTGCGCCTGACCATCGCGCGGCGCCTCAAGGATGCGCAGAATACCGCGGCCATGCTGACTACCTGGAATGAGACCGACATGACAGCGGTCATGGCTTTGCGCAACCAGTTCAAGGAAGTTTTTGAAAAGAAGCACAACGTGAAGCTTGGCTTCATGAGTTTCTTCGTCAAAGCTTGCGTCCAGGCGCTGAAGGAAATTCCGGCGGTCAATGCCGAGATCGACGGCGAGGACATCGTTTACAAGAATTATTATCACATCGGCGTGGCGGTGGGCACCGGCAAGGGCCTGGTGGTTCCGGTGGTGCGCGATGCCGATCGAATGTCGTTCGCCACGATCGAAAAGACAATCGCGGGGCTGGGCAAGAGCGCCCGCGACGGCCAGTTGCAGATCGCCGACATGCAGGGCGGCACCTTCACCATTTCGAACGGCGGTGTTTATGGTTCGCTGATGTCGATGCCCATCCTCAACGCGCCGCAATCCGGCATTCTCGGCATGCACAATATCCAGGAGCGGCCGGTGGCCATAAACGGCCAGGTAGTCATCCGCCCGATGATGTATCTGGCGCTTTCCTACGATCACCGTATCGTCGACGGCAAGGAGGCGGTGACGTTTCTTGTCCGCGTGAAGGAAAGCCTGGAAAATCCCCAGCGGTCATTGTTGGATATCTGACATGGCCGAAGCATTCGACATTACCATCATCGGCACCGGGCCCGGCGGCTATGTCTGCGCCATTCGCGCCGCGCAATTGGGCATGAAAGTGGCCGTCGTCGAAAAGCGCGCCACCCATGGCGGCACCTGCCTCAATGTGGGTTGCATTCCTTCAAAGGCGTTGCTCCATGCCTCCGAGCTTTACGCCGAGGCGGGCCACTCCTTCGCCAGGATGGGCATCGATGTTAAGCCCTCCTTCGATCTCGCCCGGATGATGGGATTCAAGCAGGAAGCCATCGACGGCAATACCAAGGGCATCGATTTCCTGTTCAAGAAGAACAAGGTGACAGTATTCCAGGGTGAGGCAAAAATCGTGAGCCCCGGCAAGGTGCAGGCCGGTGGCCGGACGATCGAGACCAAAAACATCGTGATCGCCACCGGCTCGGATGTAGCGAAGCTCAAGGGCATCGACATCGACGAGACACAGATCGTGTCTTCGACGGGCGGGCTCGAATTGAAAAAAATT
>JBOHKD010000184.1:0-3773 GCA_050728895.1 Aestuariivirga sp. | reverse complement strand
GTTCTGATCCGGCTTGCCCACGCGGCCGATCTTCCAGGGGCCGAGGAACTGGCAAGGCTCGCAAAGCAGGAAGAAACTTCGCCGCCACGCGCCATCTCCATAAGTCCTTCTGCCCATACGCCGCGCGCGCCAGAACCCGCAATGGAGACCAATGGCGCACTGGCGGTGAAATCCGTGGCTCAGCCGGCACCGCCACTGGCAGGCGAGACACAGGCGCTTGCGAGCTTCACGGACATCGTGGCGCTTGCCGCGGAGAAGCGCGACATCAAGCTCAAGGACGATCTCGAGCGCCTGGTGCGCCCCATTCGTGTCAGCTCTGGGCGGTTTGAACTGGCGCTGGAGGCAAATGCACCGCCCGGTCTTGCCAACGAAATTTCCCGCAAGCTTGAAGCCTGGACGGGGCAGCGCTGGATGGTGCTGGTGGCCAAGGAGGGCGGCGAGAAACCGCTTGTCTCGCAAACACGCGAAAACCGCGACAGCGCCTTTCGTAGCGCCGCCGAGCATCCCGATGTCAAAGCCGCTCTCAAGCGATTTCCCTTGGCCGAGATCGTCGAGGTGCGTGAGCCCGCAGCCATAATTCCACCCATGAGTGAGGCCGATGAAGAATCTCGGTGAGATGATGAAGCAGGTCGAGGCCATGCAATCGCGCATGGCCGATCTTCAGGCGAAGCTCGAACAGACAAGCGTTACCGGCCAATCGGGCGGCGGGCTTGTGAAAGTAACGCTGAACGGCAAGGGCTTGATGACGGCACTCGCCATTGACGCCTCGTTGCTCAAGGCGGAAGAAAAAGAGATCGTCGAAGACCTGATCATTGCCGCCCACGGCGATGCCAAGGCCAAGGTCGAGACCCTGATGGCAAATGAGATGAAATCGGCGGCCGGCGGAATCCCCTTGCCGCCGGGAATGAAGCTGCCGTTCTGATGAAACGCACCACGGGGCCGGAAATCGAGCGCCTGATCCAGCTTTTAGCCAAGCTGCCGGGATTGGGGCCGCGCTCGGCGCGCCGCGCCGCCCTTTATCTCATCAAAAACCGCGACAAGCTCCTCGTTCCCTTGGCCTCAGCACTCGCCGAGGCGGGCGACAAGGTTAAGGTCTGCTCCACCTGCGGCAATGTCGATACGGTCGATCCCTGCACACTGTGCGGCGACCCGCGCCGGGACCGCTCGGTCATTTGCGTGGTCGAGGAAGTGGGCGACCTCTGGGCGCTTGAACGGGCGGGCGCCTGGCCCGGCCTCTATCATGTGCTGGGCGGAAGACTGTCGGCCATCGAGGGGGTGCGGCCGGAGGATCTTTCCATAGCCCTGCTGGTCGATAGGGCAGCACAGGAGCACCCACGCGAAGTAGTGCTTGCGGTCAATGCCACCGTCGAGGGCCAGACCACGGCGCATTACATCATCGAGAGACTTAAAGGTCTCAACATCGCCACCTCCAGACTCGCCCATGGCGTGCCGGTGGGGGGCGAACTCGACTATCTTGATGAAGGCACCCTCACCCAGGCCATGCGGGCCCGGCGGCCTTTCTGAATTTTACGCATTTTTAACTGTATCCCACGGCTGCCGTAGGTGCGGCCCGGCGGTTGCGTCCGTTTCATCGAGCGAACCAAAAATGTTCCGCAATGGAACGAAGGAGCAGCACATGGCCCTCGGCAGCAAATTGGTATCGGCACTCCGCGCGCTGGCGGTTAACCAAAACGGCGCTACGGCGGTGATCTTTGCACTGGCCGCTCTGCCCTTGCTGCTGGCCGCCGGCGTTGCCGTCGACACCGTGCGCTATGCATCGGCAAAAAGCGCGCTTCAGGCGGCGCTTGACGCCGGAGCATTAACCGTCGCCGCATCGACCACGCTTTCCACCCCGGACCGCATCGCCGCGGGCCAATCGAATTTCGACGACAATATCGAGGCCTCGGCGATCAACGATGCCGATGTGACGCCGAGCTTCGATGTCGCGGGTGACAAGGTTACGGCCTCGGCCTCCTTTGAACTCCCGGTAAGTTTCATGCAGCTTGCGGGCTTCAGCGCCATGACAATCGCGGCGGAAACCGAAATCAGCATTCCTGAAAACAAGAAGGCGGAGATCGCCCTCGTTCTCGACTATTCGGGCTCCATGGAGGAGATGCTGAACGGGGAAATCAAATATGTCGCCATGCGGAACGCCGCCAAGGACCTCGTTAACGACCTTGCGGCTAGCAATCCGGCGAACGTCAAGTTTGGCCTGGTGCCGTTTTCACACCATGTCTGGGTCACCCTGCCCAAGCAGTATGTGGTAGGCCAGACGGGTACGGGTACCTGGACTGGCTGTACCCAGGACCGCAAGTACCCCTATAATTTGACCGACGCCACGCCAACCACGGCGGTGGCTTCGAAATGGGGCCAACCCAACGCCCCGATCCATGCGGGACAAGGTTGCGGCGCCTATGTGCCGAATAATTTGATCGTCAAGCCGCTCAGCGACGATTTTGCCGCTATCAACAGCCAGATCGATGCCATGGAGCCCTATGCCTGGACGCATATCGCACTCGGCGCCGAATTCGGTTATCATCTGCTGTCGCCCAATGCGCCTTTCACGGAAGGTACCAGCTATTCCGACACCACGACCCAGAAAATCATGGTGTTGCTCACCGACGGCAAGCAGACGGAGCCAGCCTTCGGCCCCGGCCCCCGCACCGTGGCCCAGGGCGAAGAAAATCTCGAAGATATCTGCGAGAACGCCAAGGCCTCCGGCATTACCGTCATGACCATCGCTTACAATCTCGACGATAACGCCACCGTGGACCGGTTGCGCAATTGCACCACCAATCCCGATACGGATTTCTTCAATATCGGCGACGGCGAGAACATCGCCACGGCCTTCGAAGCGATCAAACAACAGATCACCGCGCAAATCCGCATCAGCAATTAATTTTCACACCCCGTCATCCCGGCGGAAGCCAGGATAACGAATAGAAATGCGCTAGCCGCGTTCCACCAATTTCGGCCTTGTGCCGCCCGCCACCACGCGCGGGGTTTCCTCAAGGTCCATGCTCTCGATGCGGAGGCCCCGCTTTGCAATCTTGTCGGCGGAGACGTTGAGCTTGTCCAGATCGGCATTGGCGGCACCGAAATGCCTTTGCAAATCGCCGACGCGTTCCTGGAGGCGGCCCACATCTTCCAGTAGCCGCGTCACTTCAACCTGAATCAATCCCGCCTGCTCGCGCATCGCCACATCCTTGAAGATCGCCTGCATGGTCTGGATGAGCAGCATGAGCACATTGGGCGAGGCGACAATGACACGCGCCCGGTGCGCCTTCTGGATCACGTCCTCGAAATGCTCATGGAGGTCGGCATAGATCGACTCCGAGGGTACGAACATAATGGCGGTCTCATGGGTTTCCCCGGCGATCAGGTATTTCTCGGAGATATCCTTGACATGCTTGAGGACATCGGAGCGCAGGCGCGCCTGCGCCGATCTCACCTCGCCATCGCCGCGCGCCAGTTTCAGGGCATTGAAAGCTTCGAGAGGAAACTTCGCGTCGATCACCAGGCGAAGCTCCGAGTCCGGCAATTTGATCAGGCAATCGGGCCGGCAAGCGTTGGAGAGCGCCGGCTGGAAGGCATAGGCGCCACCATGGAGCCCGTCGCGGATGATCGCTTCCATGCGGCCCTGGCCATAGGCGCCGCGCGCCTGCTTGTTGGCGAGAATATCCTTGAGGCTCACCATTTCGCTGGAAAGCGCGCTGAGATTCTTCTGGGCCGCATCGATGACGGCAAGCCGCTCATAGAGTTGGGTGAGCGAT
>JBOHKD010000183.1:0-3782 GCA_050728895.1 Aestuariivirga sp. | reverse complement strand
GTTCGGCCATGTGGAATGAGCACTGCTCCTACAAATCCTCGAAGAAGTGGCTCAAAACTCTGCCCACCACCGGGCCTCGCGTCATTCAGGGGCCGGGCGAGAATGCCGGCGTCATCGACATCGGCGATGGGCAGGCCATCGTCTTCAAGATGGAGAGCCACAACCATCCCTCCTTCATCGAGCCCTATCAGGGCGCGGCCACGGGCGTCGGCGGCATTCTGCGCGATGTGTTCACCATGGGGGCGCGGCCCATCGCCTGCCTCAACGCGCTGCGCTTCGGCGAGCCCTCCCATCCCAAAACGCGCCATCTCGTTTCAGGCGTGGTGGCGGGCATCGGCGGCTATGGCAATAGCTTCGGCGTGCCGACGCTGGGCGGCGAGGTCAATTTCCACGCCCGCTATAATGGCAACATCCTCGTCAACGCCATGGCCGTGGGCCTCGCCGATACGACCAAGATTTTCTATTCCAAAGCCAAGGGCGTCGGCCTCCCCGTCGTCTATCTCGGCGCCAAGACGGGCCGCGACGGCATCCACGGCGCCACCATGGCGTCGGCCGAATTCGCCGGTGACGCCGATGAAAAACGCCCGGCGGTGCAAGTGGGCGATCCCTTCACCGAGAAGTGCCTGCTGGAAGCCTGCCTCGAATTGATGGCATCCGGCGCCGTCATCGCCATTCAGGATATGGGGGCGGCGGGCCTCACCTCATCCGCCGTCGAGATGGGCGCCAAGGGCGGTCTCGGCATCGAACTCGATCTCGATTCCGTGCCGTGCCGTGAAGAGCACATGACGGCCTATGAAATGATGCTGTCGGAAAGCCAGGAGCGCATGCTCATGGTGCTGCGCCCCGAAATGGAGAAAAGCGCCGCGGCAATCTTCCACAAATGGGGGCTCGATTTCGCCATCGTGGGAAAAACCACCGATACGCTGCGCTTCGTCGTCAAGCACCAGGGCGAAGTGAAGGCCGATCTGCCGATCAAACAGATGGGCGATGAAGCGCCCGAATATGACCGCCCCTGGGTGGAACCGAAGAAGCTGCCTGTTTTGAACGATGTCCCCGCGCCCCAAAACCTGAAGGCCGCGATCCTCAAGATCGCGGGCTCCCCCGATATGTGCTCAAGGCGCTGGGTGTGGGAGCAATATGATCATCTGATCCAGTCCAACACCGCCCAGATTCCCGGCGGCGATGCGGGGGTAATCCGCATCAAGGGCAACAAGGCCATCGCCGTCACCACCGATGTCACACCGCGCTATGTCGAGGCCGGCGCTTACGAGGGGGCCAAGCAGGCGGTGGCCGAATGCTGGCGCAACCTCACCTGTGTCGGAGCCTCGCCCATCGCCATCACCGACAATCTCAACTTCGGCAATCCGGAGCGCCCCGAGATCATGGGCCAGTTGGTCATGGCCATCAAAGGCATCGGCGAAGCCGCCCGCGCGCTCGATTTCCCCATCGTCTCCGGCAATGTCTCGCTCTACAACGAGACCAACGGCCAAGCGATAATGCCCACCCCGGCCATCGGCGGCGTCGGCCTGTTGCCCGACCTTTCGAAGATGACGACGATTGGCTTCAAGAGCCCTGACGATGCGATCCTGCTCATCGGCGGCCATGGCCATCATCTCGGCCAGTCGATTTATTTGCGCGAAGTTCTCGGCCGCGAAGAAGGCGCACCCCCACCCGTCGATCTGGCCCGTGAAAAACGCCACGGCGATTTCGTGCGGGGTCTCATCAACAATGCCCAACTCACCGCCGTTCATGATATTTCCGATGGCGGCCTGGTATCCGCCGTGATCGAGATGTCCCTTGCCGGTAATCTCGGCGCAAAACTTGCCGCCATGGATCACACCCGGCTTTTCGGCGAGGATCAGGCCCGCTACATCGTCACCTGCACCCAGGCTGCGAAGATCCTCGTGGAAGCCAAAAAGGCCGGCATCGAGGCAGCCCAGATCGGCAATGTGACCGCCGAACCCGCATTGATTATCGAAGGTGCAACCTCTATATCGCTGGCAGAACTGCGCACCGCCCATGAAGGCTGGTTTCCGGCCTATATGGCGGGCGAAATTTAGGGATTTTCGCTTATGGCCATGAGCGCCGCCGACATCGAACGCTTCATCAAGGAGGCGCTCCCCGATGCCATGATCGAAATCCGCGACCTCGCGGGCGACGGCGATCACTATGCGGCCAACGTCGTTTCGCTGTCCTTCAAGGGCAAGAGCCGCATCCAGCAGCACCAGATGGTTTATGCCGCCCTCAAGGGCCGCATGGGCGGCGAGCTTCACGCGCTGGCGCTTCAAACCAGCATCCCGGAGAACTGAAAATGACCGGCATCGCCAAATGGATCGACAATGAAGTAAAAACCAACGACGTGGTTCTCTTCATGAAGGGCACACCGGAAGCGCCGATGTGCGGGTTTTCTGGCCGCACCACGCAGGTGCTCAATCACCTCGGCGTGGCGTTCAAGGGCATCAACGTGCTCGACTCGAACGAGCTGCGCCAGGGCATCAAGGATTACACCAACTGGCCCACCGTCCCGCAGCTCTACGTGAAGGGCGAATTCGTTGGCGGCAGCGACATTGTGATGGAAATGTTCCAGTCGGGTGAACTGAAGCAGATGCTGGCCGAGAAGGGCATCGCCTGATCCTGTTGCCGAATGGACTCCCGTCCGGGCGGCCCACCTTGGCGCTTACCGCGACCTTCCCATCAGCCCGACGATTGCCGGATGCTTTGCCTTCGCCGATGCCAAGGCCGCCGGCCTGTTCGGGCCTTGGCGCATTTTCCCGGAAAGTGGAATCCACTTTCCGGACAAGAAAATGCGCCAGTTCAATTGATTGGAGCATGTTCTTATCGCCAAAGTGTGCACACTTTGGCGGAACATGCTGCTAGCAGCAGTCCCGCCGGTGGGCTGCCATAATGCGTTAAGCCTCCGTTCACAGACCTTATGCACAATTGCTATATTGGTTGTTGTGGAGAGACTGCGATGATCGATCGGGATTTTGAAAGTCAGTTACGCGGCTGGAGTCTGACGACGGCGGAAATCACCTATCGCCTGCCGGATTTCCGCGACCTCCTGCAAATCTTCGTCTGGCAGGACTACGACCTGGCGCCGAAGTTTCCGCGTCTCATCAAGTTTCTCGACTTCTGGTCCCACAATCTGGACGGGCCTTTGGCCTCCGTCCGTGTCGCCCATACGGGAATCGTCGGGCCTGTGGAACTTCGCCACATCGGCTACGAGTGGCGCCTGCACTAACGCGAATAATACTCGACGACGAAGTGCGGCTCCATTTGCACGGGGTACGGCACGTCCGAGAGCGCGGGCACCCGCACGAGTTTCGCCGTCATGGCCGTGTGACTTGCCTGCACATAATCGGGAACATCGCGCTCGGCCAATTGCGTGGCTTCCAGCACCACGGCGAGTTCCTTGGCCTTCGGCGTAAGCTCAAGCTGATCGCCCGCCTTGATGCGCATGGACGGAATGGTTACGCGCCTGCCGTTCACCTTCACATGGCCGTGGCTGACGAACTGGCGCGCGGCAAACATGGTCGGCACGAATTTGGCGCGATAGACGACGGCGTCGAGGCGCCGTTCCAGCAGGCCGATGAGGTTTTCCGAGGAGTCTCCCGTCATGCGTGAGGCTTCCTCGTAAACCTTGCGAAACTGGCGCTCGGAAATATTGGCGTAATAGCCTTTGAGCTTCTGCTTGGCCTTTAGCTGGATGCCGAAGTCGGAAGGCTTGCCCTTGCGGCGCTGGCCATGCTGGCCGGGTCCATATTCACGTTTGTTGACGGGGC
>JBOHKD010000182.1:0-3786 GCA_050728895.1 Aestuariivirga sp. | reverse complement strand
TCGAGGCAATCGATGTCGAAGGTGAGATAGGCCTTGTTGCGACCCACCGTTTCGGCGACGGCCTTTGCAATGGCGGCGGCGGCGGATTCATGGACCTCGTCGGCGTATATGATCTTGAAGCCCCCCGGCTCGCGTGTGAAAGTGGTACGAATGCCGATCTGCACGGATTTTTTTGGATCGATCAACCCCTCCCGCACCGCATAGCTGAACATGGTGCCGTGGTCGATGCGGCCCCCATCGTCGGGCTCCACGTCGCGGTGGGCATCGAAATGCACCAACGACAGTGTTCCATGTTTTTTTGCGTGGGCTTTCAGCAGCGGATAGGTCACGTAGTGATCGCCGCCCAGGGAAATCAGTTCGACGCCGGCGTCCAGGATATCGGAAGCGTGCTTTTCCAGCGTCTCGGGGAAACTCTCCTTGCGTCCCCAATCGAAGAAGCAATCGCCGTAATCAACGACGGCGAGTGTATCGAAGGGATCGAATTTCCACGGCCAGAAAGGCCCCCAGGCATTTTCGGCGGAAGCTTTACGGATCGCCTCCGGCCCCAGGCGGGCGCCGGGGCGGTGCGAGGTGGCCTGATCGAAGGGAATACCGGTGATGGCAATATCGACGCCCGCAAGGTCGCGCGTATATTTGCGCCGCATGAAGGAGAGTGCCCCCGCATAGGTCGCCTCCCATTGGGTGCCCATCAGATCTTTCCGGCGAAAGGCATTGTCCCCGGGAGCCGAGGCCAGGTTCTTCATTTCCAACGACATTACCTACTCCGTCAGGATAATCGTGTCTTCGGGCGACCAATGGACCCAGACCTTCTGGCCGCGCTCGACACCGGAGCCGCCTTCGCGCCTGTCATTCTGCAAATTGACGGAAAGGCTGAGTCCGCCTTTCGCTTCGACCACCACATGGCTCGTGTCGCCATAGTAGGCCACATCGCGCACCGTGCCCTCGATCTTGATGACGCTGGCCGTTTTCGGTTCGTTCCTGCCGATCTTGAGTTTTTCCGGCCGCACGGCGATGGCAATTGTTCCACTCACGGGTTTTGACGCCGGAAGCTCCAGCTTGCCGAGACCCTTGGCTTCGCAAGTGATGAGCTTGCCCTTTGAACCCAGCACCTTGGCATCGATCAGGTTCACCTTGCCGATGAAGTCGGCGATGAAGCGGTTGGAGGGACGCTCATAGAGTTCGGACGGTGTGGCAATCTGCTGCACAGCGCCTTTGTCCATAACAGCGATACGGCTCGCCATCGATAGCGCTTCATCCTGATCGTGGGTGACGATGATAAAGGTAATACCGACGGTTTCCTGCAACCGCGTCAGTTCGAGCCGCATATCCTCACGGAGTTTTGCGTCCAGCGCCGACAGCGGCTCATCGAGGAGGAGAACCTTGGGGCGCTTCACCAGGGCTCGGGCGAGCGCAACGCGCTGGCGCTGACCGCCCGACATCTGGTCGGGCTTGCGTGCGGCAAGATGAGTGAGCTTTACCATCTCCAGGGCTTCGGCCGCGCGGCGGGTTGTTTCGCCGGCCGCAACGCCCGTGACTTTGAGTCCGTAGGCTACGTTTTCCTCCACTGTCATGTGCGGAAACACGGCGTAGGACTGGAACACCATGTTGGTAGGCCGCTTGTTGGGCGGCGTCATCGCCATGTCCTCGCCGCCGATAACGATCTGGCCCGATGTCGGCATTTCCAGCCCCGAGATCATGCGCAGCAGCGTGGTCTTGCCACAACCCGAGGGGCCAAGGAGCGCGAAGAATTCGTTCTGGGCAATATCAATCGAGACATCGTCCACGGCGGTGACGCCGCCAGGAAATTGTTTCGAGACATTGCGAATGGAAACAATCGGTTCAGCCATGATTCAACCCTTGCCCGATTTGGCGGGCGCTTGCAGTTTCATGGCGATTACTGTTGCCACGACGGTGATGACGATAAGAACGGTGGAAGCCGCATTGATCTCGGGCGACACACCCCGGCGCACCAAGGAATAGACCTTCACCGGGAAGGTTACGGTCTCCGGACCTGACGTAAAAAACGTAATGACGAAATCGTCGAGCGACAGCGTGAACGCGAGGAGTGCTCCGGCGATAAGTCCCGGTTTCATAAACGGCACGATGATGTTCCAGAAGGTCTGCCACTCGCTGGCGCCCAGATCCTTCGAGGCTTCTTCAAGCTGCCGGTTGAAGCCCACGAGGCGGGAACGCACCACGACAGTGACGAAAGGAAAACAGAAAGCCACGTGGGCGATGATAATATTGGTAAGGTTGAACGGCCATGGCCAGTTGACCACCGCCTCCATCATGCCGGTGTTGATGAAGAACAGCAGCAGCGCCACGCCCATACAGATTTCAGGAATGACGATGGGTAGCGCCATGAAACCTTCATACGCCCCCTTGAACGGAAACCTGAAACGCCACAGCAGCAAAGCCACCATGGCGCCGATGATCGTTGCGATAATTGTCGCCAGGAAGGCGATAACCAGGGAATTGGTCATAGCCTCGATCAGCGCGTCGTTATTCCAGGCCTTGGCGTAATTATCGAGGGTGAAGCCCCGCCAGACGATGCCGCGCTTGTCGGTGTTGAAAGAGAAGGCGATCAAGGTGACGATCGGCACGTAGAGCATGACGAAAATCACGACGAAAATAATTTTCAGCCACAGCCTGCTGCCGTAGTCGAGTGGCCCGGTGCCCGGAGCGGCCATCAGATGTCCACTCCCTTGCTGCGGCGCGCGAAAAGCGCCCGCATCGCCAGCGCGCCGAAGGTTGCGTACATCAGCAGGAAAGACAACGCCGAACCGAACGGCCAATCGTTTGCCGCCTTGAACTGGCGCTCGATGACATTGCCGATCATGATGGCGTTGGCGCCACCCAAAAGATCGGGCGTGAGGAAGGAACCGAGGCAGGGGATGAATACAAGAATGGTGCCGGAAATGATGCCAGGCAGCGTCAGCGGCACGGTCACTTTCCAGAATGTCCTAAATTGAGAAGCACCGAGATCGAGGCTGGCTTCGAGATAGGATTTGTCGAGACGCTCAATGGTGGCATAGAGCGGCAACACCATGAAAGGCATGTAAACATAAACCAGCCCAAAGATCACCGCAAAATTATTGTAGAGCATGTCGTAGGGGCCAAGGCCCGCCCAACCCAGCGCCAGGTTCAGATAACCCTGAGTCCGGAACACGGCAATGAGGGCATAGGTGCGGATCAGCAGATTGATCCAGAAAGGCAGGATCACCAGCAGCAATAGCAGTGGCTTCCAGCGTTCCGGTGCAAAACAAATACCGAAGGCAATGGGATAGGCGGTCACCATGCACAGCAATGTTGCAAGCGCACTGACCCAGATCGATTTCCAGATGATCGTGAGATAGAGAGTATCGAAGGACCGCAGGTAGTTTGAAAGCGTGCCCGTGAAGTCTATTTCATTGATCGAAACCTGCCCGTCGATCACAGCCTTTTCGCCGAAGGACATGAAGAAAAGCAGACCAAGGGGCAATACGAAGAAAACCAGGAGCCACAGCGAGCCAGGAAGCGCAAGCGTCCAGAAAACCCGGCTATTGTCTTTCCAACTGTCCAAGATGCGCTACCCCTCCGGCCCGGTTCAATGCTAGCGCGGAAACGCGGAGGACGGCAACCCGCCGTCCCCCAATGTCCATGACAATTGAATTTCAGGCAGCCTGGACGCGGGTCCAGAGCTCGTCTTTCACTTTGGTAGCCTCTTCGCCCAGATAGATGGTGGGCTCGCACTTCGCGAGAACTTCCGCCGGGGGATAGATGGCACGGTTATTGAGATGTTCCGGT
>JBOHKD010000181.1:0-3788 GCA_050728895.1 Aestuariivirga sp. | reverse complement strand
GCCAGATGCAGATGCATCAAATGTTGCGGTCGTGTAATGCCCTTACTAAGTTCCTCCTTAAGGGTGGCGAACATCGGAGAATCTGTCTGGTGCTTGCGAAGGCCCGCGATTTGCGAAAGGGCGAAAACGCGATGCTCGTCGAATGCGCATAGGGCTTGGTAGCGGCGCTCGGCCTCATCAATCTCGCCTAGCGAGGAAAGAGCATCGGCAAGCAGCTTTTCGATATCGTTGCGGTCTTTTGGACGGGCCGCGGCCAGCGCCTGTTTGAGATAACGGATGGCGCGTTCTCCGTTTCCCGTCTTGTGAAAGAATTCACCCAAGGCCCAGGGCGCCTGATACAAGGCGGGATCGATGCGGAAGGCTTTTTCAAGCATAGGCGAGGCTTCCTCGATCAACTCGAATTCCAGATAAAGCCGGCCGAGATTGATCAGATATCCTGGGTTTTTAGGCTCCGCCCGTGTCGCCGTCTCCGCAAAGGACAAGGCCTCGCCCGGTTTACCTATATTCACCAGAATAAGCGCCAGCGCTTCATTGACGTCGCCCCGCGCGGGGTGCTGCCTTTGCAAGGAACGCGCGGCTGCCTCGGCCTCGGGGCCGCTTCCCGTTTGGAGCAGGCGGTGCAGTCCGGCAATCGTTTCGGCAACAGTCAATGGTCGTGGATTCAGCATTCTTGTTCTCAGGGAATGAATATCGTCGTGCCCGTCGTGCGCCGCGCTTCGAGGTCTTCGTGGGCTTTTACCGCTTCCGCCAGCGGATAGCGCTGGTTCACCGGAATTTTTACCTTGCCGGATTTTACCATTTCAATGAGATCGGCGGCGGTCTCCTTCAAATCGGCGGCAGTCGCGGTAAAAGTACCAAGCGTCGGCCTCGTCACATAGAGCGAACCCTTGGCCGCCAGCAGGCCAAGATCGAAGGCCTTCACCGGCCCCGAAGCATTGCCGAAGCTGACCAGCATCCCGCGCGGGCTCAAGCAGTCAAGCGAAGTCATCAGTGTCGCCTGCCCCACGCCATCGTAGACTACCGGCACACCCTTGCCGCCGGTTATTTCCTTGACGCGGGCAACTACATTCTCTTCGCCTGAATTGATGACATGGGCGCAGCCATTGTTGCTGGCGGCCGCCATTTTTCCGGCCGAGCCCACCGTGCCGATGACATGCACGCCCAGCGCCCTGGCCCATTGGCTGAGGATTTGGCCGACGCCGCCTGCCGCCGCATGCAGAAGAATCGTCTCGCCGCGCTTCACCTTGTAAGAGACGCGCAGCAGATAGCGCGCGGTCATGCCCTTGAGCATCATGCCCGCCGCCGTGTCGTCGGAGATTGCCTTGGGAATTTTGATGACGCGATCGGCAGGAACATTACGGGCTTGTGCATAGGCCCCGACGGGTCCGGTGCCATAGGCAATGCGGTCACCAACCTTCAAACCCTTGACGCCCTCGCCCAGCTCTTCGATCACGCCCGCCGCTTCCACCCCGATGCCGCTTGGCAGCGTCACGGGATAAAGCCCCGAGCGGTGGTAGGTATCAATGTAATTGAGGCCGATCGCCGTGTGGCGCAAGCGGATCTCGCTGGGTTTGGGCTTGCCGACTTGCACATCGACGAGCCGCATCACCGAGGGCGGGCCGGTCTGTTCGATCCTGATTGCTTTCACGCTTGCACCTCAGCCCTCCGCCCGGCATGTTCCCGGCGTCTTGTTCAAGGCTTGGTGCCCCAGAATGCCCTACGCCGTCAATGCCACTGTCACCCGCATCGAAACGCCACCCGCCACCGAGACAATGGCGTGGATCAAGCCCAATTTTCGCAACCGGGCGCTTCTCGATCTCTCCCAGGCGGTGCCGAGCTATCCGCCGGCGGAAGCGCTACAGGACGAGCTGGCGCGCGCCGTCCGGGAGCCGGAGATCAGCCGTTATACCGACATTCTCGGCATTCAACCCTTGCGGGCCGCACTTGCGGCCCACATGGCACAGGATTACCGGGGTAACGTGGCGGTGGAGAACGTGGCCATAACGGCAGGCTGCAATCAGGCCTTCTGCGTTACCCTGATGGCGCTGGCGGCAGCGGGCGGCAACATCATTTTGCCCGAGCCCTATTATTTCAATCACAACATGTGGCTTGGCATGCTGGGTATCGAAGCGCGGCTCGTGCCAGGCCTGACGGCGGAAGGCCCGTGGCCCAACGCCGCCACGGTGGCCCAGGCCATGGACGATCGCACGCGCGCCATCATGCTGTGCTCGCCCAACAATCCCACGGGTTCGGTCTATCCGCCGGAGCTGATCGGGGCATTCTACGATCTCGCCCGCGCGCGCGGAGTGGCGCTCATCATCGACGAAACCTACAAGGATTTTCGCCGAAGCACGGCACCACTCCACGATCTCCTGGCGCGGCCGGGCTGGCAGGACACTTTCATCCAGCTCTACAGTTTCTCCAAGGTGTTCGCGATAACCGGCTATCGCGTGGGCTCGATCGTCGCCGGGCCCAGGCTCCTCGCCGAAGCCGAAAAGGTTCTGGACTGTGTAACGATCAGCGCGCCGCATATATCGCAGCGCGCCGCCCTTTTCGGCCTTGAGAATCTCGATCGATGGAAGGCCGAAAAGCGAGACATGATGCTGGCCCGCACCGAAGCCATCGTTTCGGCGTTCCAGCAGCCGGGACTTGCCTATGGCCTTGTCAGCGCCGGCGCTTTTTTCGCCTATGTGAAACATCCTTTTACCGGGCAGACTGCGAAGGATGTGGCAAAGCGCCTGGCGGGCGAGCACGATCTCCTGTGCCTACCCGGCTCCATGTTCGGCCCCCATCAGGAGGACTATATCCGCATTGCCTTCGCCAATGCCGAAGCGAGCGCCATGCCCGCCGTTGTCGAACGGCTGGTGGAGAGTCAGCGGTAGGAAATTTCAGCGCTTCGGAAACTCCTTCAGCAGGCGCCGTTCAAGCTCCACGAGGTCTTCCGGCAAGGATTGGCCGGTGGCGCGGAGCTCGTTCAGTTTCTGATGCAGCAGTTCATACAGCTCATGAACGTCTTCCGGCTGATTGTTGATCTGGCTTACCAGCAGGCCGATCTGGGCTTTCAGGTCTTCAAAGGCCATGCGGCGGTCTCCTTTTGTATTGCCTCGTAGGCACTAAACAACGAGTTGGTTTCCACTTCAGTCAACGGAATGAACGGGGGCAAGACTTCAGCAAGCGAAGGGCAGCCACGCAGGCGCGACAGCAGGGCCTTGACGCCCGGCACGAGCGGTTTGCCATCCAGTAGTTTGCGGATTCGCACGGCAGCCGCAAGTGCTTCGTCATCCCCTTGATGCAAGGCCCTGCCGCACAGGGCGCTATTCACATTGGCGGTTGCCGAAATACAGCCGGCAAACACGCCACCGCGCGCTTCGCCAAGGTGCGCTTCGGTTCCAGAAAATACGGCGAAACCGGCGGAAATCCGGGCCATCCCCCTCGCATATTCGAGATCGCCTGAAGAGTCCTTGAGACCGGCAATGCGGTTCCCAAATCGATCCAGCAGCCGCTGCACCAGCCGGACACTATAGGGAACGCCAGACATCGCCGGGTAATGATAAAGGTAGAGCGGAACGGGTGTGGCCTTGGTCGCTTCAATGACCCGCTCGATGTAGCGCAGCACGCCGTCTTCGGGCACGTTCTTGTAGTAAAATGGCGGCAGCACGAGGGCCGCGGCAAAGCCGCATTGGGCCGCCTCGCGGGTGAGCATCATCGCGTCTTCAATGGCCGCGGCACCGGTTCCCACCATCATGCGGGCCATCGGCAATCCCGATGCAGCCACCGCTCGCATGAGT
>JBOHKD010000180.1:0-3829 GCA_050728895.1 Aestuariivirga sp. | reverse complement strand
TCGCGAGCCACTTTATCGCTCCGTCAAAATCTCCTGTGCCGCGAAAAATAGGACGGACAACGGCTTCGCCTCCTCCCGTCACCGGCTTCGACCGGCGCACCACGCAGAAGATGACGCGCGGCAATGTCGCTATCGAACGCCGTCTCGACCTCCATGGAATGGGGATCGAGCTGGCGCGGGTCGCCCTCCTGCAATTCCTGCGCGCCGCTTATGACGAAGGTGCCCGTACCGTGCTGGTGATCACCGGCAAGGGAGCTTCGCCTTTTGCGCGTCACACGCTCCATGGCGCGACGCATTTTCATGCCCCCGAGCGCCAGGGAAGGCTCCGCCGTCTTCTGCCGGAATGGCTGCATGAACCCGAATTCCGCCTGCTGGTTTCAGGCTTCCAGCCGGCGCATCCCAAACATGGCGGCGGCGGCGCCTACTACGTGAAGATCAGGCGGGTCAAAGGATGAATTTCGACAGATCGGCGTTGCGGGCAAGATCGCCTACGTGTTTTTCGACGTAAGCCGCATCGATGGTCACCTGGTCGCCCGACCGGTCGGTGGCGGTGAAGCTCACCTCATCGAGGACGCGCTCAAGCACGGTCTGCAACCGGCGCGCGCCGATGTTTTCGATTGCCGCATTGGTCTCCGCGGCGATTTTGGCGATCGCGTCCACGCCATCCACGGTGAAATCGAGAGTCACACCCTCGGTCAGCAGCAAGGCCTTGTACTGCTTGAGCAGGCTGGCTTCGGGCTCGGTGAGAATGCGTTTGAAATCCTCGCGGTCCAGCGCCTTCAGCTCGACGCGGATCGGCAGGCGGCCCTGCAATTCCGGCAGGAGATCGGCGGGCTTGGCGATATGAAAGGCGCCCGAGGCGATAAATAATATGTGGTCGGTCTGCACCGGCCCATGCTTGGTGGAAACCGTGGTTCCCTCGATCAATGGCAGAAGATCGCGCTGCACGCCTTCGCGGCTCACGTCGGCGCCTTGCCGTTCGGAGCGGGCACAAATCTTGTCGATCTCGTCGAGGAACACGATGCCGCTGTTCTCCACCGCGTCAATCGCGTCCTGCACGATTTGCTCCTGATCGAGCAGCTTGTCGCTTTCCTCCGACAGGAGAATGTTGTGGCTCGCCTTGACAGTGAGGCGCCGTGACTTGGTGCGCTGGCCAAAGGCCTTGCCCAGCATATCCGAGATGTTGATGACGCTGGCCGAGCTTCCGGGCATGCCGGGAATATCGAAGCTTGGAAGGCCGCCCGAATCCGCCACCTGAATCTCGATTTCCTTGTCGTCGAGTTCGCCCGAACGCAATTTCTTGCGGAAGGATTCGCGCGTCGCCTCCGCGGCGTTGGCGCCCACCAGCGCCTCGACGACGCGGGCTTCGGCGTTAAGCTGCGCCTGGGCTTCGACATTTTTGCGGCGCGCCGTCCTTACCATGGCAATGCCCGACTCAACGAGATCGCGGATAATCTGGTCCACGTCGCGGCCCACGTAGCCCACCTCGGTGAATTTCGTCGCCTCGACCTTGATGAAGGGCGCATTGGCGAGCCTGGCGAGACGCCGGGCGATTTCGGTCTTGCCGACACCCGTGGGGCCGATCATCAGAATGTTTTTCGGCATCACCTCGTCGCGCAAGGGGCCTTGCAACTGCTTGCGCCGCCAGCGGTTACGAAGCGCCACCGCCACGGCGCGCTTGGCGTCCATCTGGCCCACGATGTGGCGGTCGAGTTCGGAGACGATCTCGCGCGGCGTAAAATCGGCGGTCATGCGGGCTCCGGCACGCGGGCCAGAACGGGCGCGGGAACGAATTTGAGAACAAACCTTCGCGGCGGCCGCCAGGCGACCGACAGGATCAGCACGATACTGCCGACGGCAAGAACCGCGGGCGCGGCGCCGTAAGCTTGCGATGCCGCCGAAATCAATGCGTAAGCGGCATAGATCAAATAGCCCAGTGAAGAGACCAGGAGCGCGCGCCGGTCGGTGATGAGCGCCACGATGCTTAAGGTTGCGAAAAGCGCCAGAATGACGCCCGAATGAGCAGGTGTTTGATCGTAGAGCGGCGTCCACTCGGATACGATGGGATGCACGATCATCGGCGCCGCCAAGAGATGCAACCAGAAGGCGATATCGGTGCGGCGTGTAAGGCGCTGCCGGTCTGTCATGTCGAACGCCATGGCGAGGGCGAACACCGCCAGTCCCAGCGGGAGAAAAATTGCGGCTGGGTGAGCCCTGAACCACTCCGGCATATTAACCATTGCAAATGAAATGACGGCAATTGCCAGAGCAGCGCAACCCGCCGCAATCGTAATGGGTACGCGAAAGCGCAGCCAGTGTAGGCCGATAAGGGCGGCGGTTGCGATGCCTGCAATGGCGAACGCATTTAAGTTCTTGCTGAATGCGTCCTCGACATCCGGCGTCAGCCACGCACTGACGCCCAGGAATGCGCTTGCGCCGAAGGTCACGAGCAAAATGATACTGGGAAATGCCATCCGCTTGCGGCGCGTAAATACTTCCGCCAATAACCAGCTTGCGGCGGCCACGGCAAAAGCACCGGCGCTAACATTGTAAGCATTGCCGATCACGGCAATAGCGCCCAGAAACAGCGCCAGGCCGATGGTGACGAAGATATCGTTGAAACTGGAAATCAGCCGCAGGTTTTCCTCATCGGCATTGGAGGCGCGTCCTCCACCCTTCGACTGGATAAAGTTTAGAAGCCGGTCCGCGGCACTCTCCTCGATCACACCCGCCGCCACCGCCGCCTCGATGTCCTCCTTGCGGATTTCCCCGGTCATGATTCAAGCATTTCCAGGGTCAAATTGGTGTTGGTGTAGACGCAAATATCGGCGGCGATCGCCATGGCCTTGCGCGCGATCGTTTCGGCATCCATCTCGGTGTCGATCAGCGCCCGCGCCGCAGCCAGAGCGTAATTGCCGCCCGAACCGATGGCGGTGACCCCGCGCTCGGGCTCCAGCACATCGCCCGTGCCGGTCAGTACCAGACTCACATTGCGGTCGGCCACGATCATCATGGCTTCGAGGCGGCGGAGATAGCGGTCGGTGCGCCAGTCCTTGGCCATCTCGACGCAGGCTCTCGTGAGTTGTGCCGGATATTGCTCGAGCTTGCCCTCGAGGCGCTCGAACAGCGTCATGGCATCGGCCGTTGCTCCGGCGAACCCTGCGATCACCTGGCCGCCCGAGCCCAAGGGCCTCACCTTTCGGGCATTCCCCTTGATGATGGTCTGGCCGAGGCTCACCTGGCCATCGCCCGCGATGACCACCTTGCCGCCCTTGCGGACGGTTAAAATCGTCGTTCCATGCCAAAGGGCTGGTTCCGCCATCGGTTTGTCCTGTTAACTATTGCCACATGTAGTCTGGCCGGGAGCGAAAGCAAAGGGCTCGCAACCGGGCTCCATATGTTCTAAGAGGCCCCGAGAAACCCTCAAGGTAAACCCCATGCGCAAGGCCGCAATCGACCGCAAGACCACGGAGACGGAAATCTCCGTCACCGTCGATCTCGACGGCTCCGGCACGTTCGATGTCAAATCGGGGGTAGGCTTCCTCGATCACATGCTGGAGCTCTTATCCCGGCATTCACTGGTTGACATCAAACTCCGCGCCAAGGGCGACACCCATATCGATTTCCATCACAGCGTGGAAGATTGTGGCATCGCCCTGGGCCAGGCTTTCGCCAAGGCGCTGGGCGAACGCAAGGGTATCCGCCGCTATGCCAGCCTCGCTCTGCCAATGGACGAGACACTGACGAGGGTGGCCATTGACGTGTCGGGCAGGCCTTGTCTGATTTGGAAGGTCGCCTTCTCGCAATCCCGGATCGGCGAATTCGATAC
>JBOHKD010000179.1:0-3840 GCA_050728895.1 Aestuariivirga sp. | reverse complement strand
GCCTAAGACACAGGCTGCTTGCCATCTTCGTGTTGGGCGCGCTGCAAGGCGCGCTCGGCTGGTATATGGTGGCCTCGGGCCTCGCGGATCGTGTGGACGTGAGCCAATACCGGCTTTCCGCCCACCTCAGTCTCGCAACCCTGATCTATGGCGCGACAGTGTGGACGGCCTTGGGTCTTGGCGTCATGCGCCATGCGCCATCGAGCGATCGCGAGCGTGCGGGGTTACTCATCGTGGCTCTGGTGTTGCTGCAGATCGCTGGCGGCGGTTTCGTGGCGGGTCTCGATGCCGGCATGGGTTACAACACCTGGCCCTTGATGGACGGCAAGCTGGTGCCCGGCGGTCTGTTCGTGATGGAGCCGTTCTGGCGTAACTTCTTCGAGAACGCCATGACGGTGCAATTCAATCACCGGTTTCTCGCCTATGTGATCGCAGTCCTCGTGGCAAGTTACGCCTATGTGGTGCGAACCCCGGCATCGGTTATGCTGCTGGTAATTCTCGCCATCCAGATCGCATTCGGCATCGGAGTGCTGTTGTATCAAGTACCCCTTTGGCTTGGCCTTCTGCACCAGGCGGGCGCGATTGTGCTCCTCACCGCCGCCCTGTGGAATTTGCACTCCCTGCTCAGGATATCGCCCGGGCACGCAGTTCAATCGCGGGGCACCGGTTCATGACGACTTTGATACCGGCGGCTTCCGCCCGCGCCGCAGCCTCGTCGTCCCGCACGCCAAGCTGCATCCAGATTACTGTGGGCTTCGGATTGAGCGCCAAAGCCTCGTCGACAACCAATCCTGCGGCGTCCAAATTCCGGAAAACGTCGACCATGTCAACTGCCACCGGAATATCCTTCATCACGGCATAGACCTTCCGCCCATGGATTTTTCCACCGGCGTACTTCGGATTGACAGGGGACACTTCATAACCCTTGGCCAGCAGATACTTCATCACGGAATGTGACGGCCGCGCCGCTTTGACGGAGGCTCCTACCAGCGCAATGGTCTTCACGCTCCGCAGGATGTCGCGGATATAGACGGGATCGTAACTGTCGTGGTTCATGGCAATTGGATGTTGCCGGAAGCATCGAGCGGAAAGACTTTCTGCGCCGGCTGCAAAATCAGCTCGTCCACGGCGTTCATCATTGGTCGGTCCATTGCGGTTTTCGCTTGGCTACGAATGCGGCGATGCCTTCTCCCGCATCGCGCTTCAGCAGGTTCTCCGCCATCACACGCGCGGTGAGGGCGTAGGCCTCTTCGAGCGAGAGTTCGAGTTGTTCATAGAACGCCGCCTTACCCATCTTGACCGTCATCTGCGATTTCGATGCAATTTTGCGAACGAGTTCGGCAACCGCTTCCGAAAGCATGTTGGGCGAAACGGCGCGGTTGATGAGACCGATGCGTTCGGCGTGAGCGGCGGAGATGGTATCGCCCGTCAGCAGCATTTCCATGGCGTGCTTGGGCGCCACATCGCGCGACAATGCCACCATGGGAGTTGAGCAAAAAAGGCCGATATTGACGCCCGGTGTGCAGAACCCCGCGGTGTCGGCGGCGATGGCGAGATCGCAACTGGCAACCAACTGGCAGCCAGCGGCACTGGCAAGCCCTTGTACTTCGGCGATGACGGGTTTCGGGTTGTGCACGACCGCCAGCATCAGTTCGGCGCAGGATTGGAAGAGGGCGGTAAAATAGGCCTCTCCCTGATCGGCATCGGCCCGGTGCGCGGTGATCTCCTTGAGATTGTGCCCCGAGGAGAAGGCAGGCCCGGTTGCGGCAATGACGATAACCCGGACCGCTGGATTGGCGGCTGCCTCGTTCAGCGCGCCATGAAGAGCGGCCATCATCGCTTCCGACAGGCTGTTGCGCGAAGGCGTATCGTTGAGCGTCAGGCGCAGAATGCCATCACTGAACTCCTGGAGCAGCGGGCCGGTCATTCTTCCACGGTTTCGAGCTGCTTCAGCTTCTCGGCGTAGGCAGGATCCTTGATCAGCTCCGCCACGACGTCGCGATTGTTCTGCGACGGGATCATGGCATTCAGGGAGGTGATCATCCGAGTCTTCAAATCCTGCGCCAGCGCGGTGTCGGCTTCGATCTCGCCGATCTGCTGCTTGATTTCGGCGGTCGGATCGTCAGTAAAACCGGTATAGGCGAAGCCAAGCGTCGTAATCGCCGTATTCCAGTCGTTCACGTTGGCGAAACCCGCCGTCTTGATGTCGGCTTCGAATTCCTTGCCTTGCGGGTTCTGGTCCACGAAATCCTGAAGGTTTTCGGAACTTTCGAGATCGGTGCCGGCGTATTTGGTCTTGACCATGACGTAGGAATCGATCGCATGTCGCGCGATCTCGGGGGTTAGTTCCATGGTCTTGATTTCCGGAATTTCGCCGAGGCTGACCTCATCCGGCGTCATCTCCATATCGCCGTCCTCGGCCGGTTGCTTGGCATTGGGCACGGTCTTGTCTTCAGCCGGTGCGCGTACACCCGTGTCCGCGCCGGGAAGCTTTAACGGCTCGGTGCCGGGTGCCTGCTGGGCAAGGTTGTCGGTTGTGGGAAGGCGCGACTCGTCCTTGGCAACGGCCTGCGGGCTTGAGAAGATTGCGGCCAGAATGCCGAAGATAATGGCAATTCGAAACTGCGTGGCCATGCCGGACACCTTTGCAGGCGAGACTATGGGACAGCCGGTTGTCAAAATAGTGTCAGTCCGAGTTATCGACCGGCTGTTGCATGTCTGCCACAAGTGTGGGGTATCTTGTTACCACATCGAAATCGGCCAGCATTTGACGGCTATTTCTTGACAGGGGAGCCCTTGGAGCGTAATCGGTTCCGCCATCGAGAAAGGCGGACGGATCGCTTGATCCTGCGCCTTTTCCATTGCCAACTCCAACGCCTGGAATATTCCCATGACAACCTACACGGCGACACCCAAGGACATCGTCAAGAACTGGGTGCTGATCGATGCCGAAGGCCTGATTGTCGGCCGGGCCGCCGCCATCATCGCCAACCGGCTGCGCGGCAAGCACAAGCCCACCTTCACCCCGCACATGGATTGCGGCGACAACATCATTGTCATCAATGCCGAGAAAATCGTCCTCACGGGGCGCAAGCGCCAGCAGAAGACCTATTACTGGCATACGGGTTTTCCCGGCGGCATCAAGGAACGTAAAGCCGACAAGATACTCCAGGGCAAGTTTCCCGAGCGGATTCTCCAGCAGGCGGTAAAGCGCATGCTTCCCGGAGGCCCGCTCAAACGCCAGCAAATGACGCATTTACGCCTGTACAAGGGAACAGCACATCCCCACGAGGCCCAAAATCCGGTGAAGCTCGACATCCTGTCGATGAACCCCAAGAACGCGGCGAGAGGCTGATCCCCATGGCTGAACCAACCACATTGGCAAACCTCGGCGAGGCCATGGGCCTGCCAGCAACGGCGGCGGCCCAAACCTCCGCCGCGCCGCTCAAGCCGAAGCTCGATGCCAAAGGCCGCTCCTACGCCACGGGGCGGCGCAAGAACGCCATTTCGCGTGTCTGGCTGGCGCGGGGCTCGGGCAAGATCGTCGTCAACGGCAAGGCGATCGAGGCCTACTTCGCCAGGCCCGTCTTACGCATGCTGGTGCAGCAGCCCTTGGTGACTGCCAATCGCGCCACCCAGATCGACATTAATTGCACCGTCGCCGGCGGCGGCCTTTCGGGTCAGGCGGGTGCGGTGCGTCATGCCATCTCGCGGGCACTCACCTATTTCGAGCCCGAGCTTCGCAGCCTCCTCAAGAAAGCGGGCTTCCTCACGCGCGACAGCCGCGCGGTGGAGCGCAAGAAATACGGCCGTGCCAAGGCCCGCCGCAGCTTCCAGTTC
>JBOHKD010000178.1:0-3847 GCA_050728895.1 Aestuariivirga sp. | reverse complement strand
GAAGAGCCGTGGTTTCCCTGCCGACTTCCCAGTGGTAGGCTAGGGCACGCTCTTCGACGCGACAGGCATGGGCCGTGGTTTCCCTGCCGACTTCCCAGTGGTAGGCTCGACCCCCGGCAAGATGCTGAAATTGCTCTGATTCTCCTTCCAAACAGGAAGGAAGTCAGAGCAGTACAAGCTGGTTTGCCGCGACTTTTTCACTTCTTTTTGATTCGCCGATCAACAGTTTCATGCGGGCGTATTGGCGCTCGGTGACCTGCAATGTACGCACACTTCCCTTGCCGGGAAGATTTTTTGTGACCCTCGCCATGTGTTTATCCACAGCTTCGTCGCCACGGCAGACCCTAGCATAAACGGAAAATTGCAGCATCAGGAAACCGTCGTCCTTGAGAAAATTGCGGAAGCGCGTGGCGGCGCGCCGCTCCGGCTTCGTGCCGACCGGCAGATCGAAGAACACAAACACCCACATGTAACGCACCTCAACAGACTTCATGGGCAAACACTCACAAACGCGGCAGGCAGAGCAGGGCGGGCGACGATCCTTCCATGGCGCGCACCAGGCTTTCGGCGGCGCGTTCGGTTGCAATCAGTACACTGACGGTTTCATCCGTCAAGCGGGTGTCGTCGTTCAGAATACCGGCAAGCGCCCGGCGGTGCTCGACGGTGAGTTCACCGTCACCCTTGGTGCCCGCCTCGCTCATGGCGAACACCTTGGCGTCCACCAGCGGGCGGAAGGGCTCAAACAGATCGTCAGCGAGATTGAAGGCGTTGGCGGCGCTGTCGTGAAACAGGCCGAAACAGGGTAGCAGTCCGCTGGCGACAAGGGCGCGGGCGATGGCGGCCCGCACCACGGCATAGCCATAGTTCAGCATCTTATTGCGAAGATCGCCTTCATTGCCGCGAATGAAATCGCGGAACAGAAGGCTCCAGTATTCGCGCGCGGCGCGGGCTTCGACATTTTCAGGATCGCCGGACACGACGAGTTTCGCCATGGCCGACACCGAATCCGATGACTTTCCGCAAGTGGCAAGGCAGGTGGACTGGTTTTCGATCTTGGCGATGACAAGAGCCTGCCACAGGCGTTTTTTCAACGGCATCGTGAGGCCCATCTGCAATGCGGCAATCGCCGATTGCCGGTGGTGGCGATGAAACGGGAGGGTCATGCCGGAGGGCGTGTGCCGCGCATCGGAAAAGATGATGGCGACGCCCGCCTCCATGCAGGCGGAAACGAGCGAAGCGGTGAGCGTTACCTGATTACTGTCGAGCAATATCCAGGCGACATCCTCCACCGGCATGACGACCTCGCCCTCATCCTGGGCGACGACGAGCTGGGTGTCCTTGTAAGAGAGCCGCGCCGGGCGGCTTATATGCACGCCTTTCCACGCCATGTACGCTGCTCACCTTGTGCCTCGAACTTTCGTCCGAGACGATCCACAATCAATTTCCTAAATGACGCGACGGTCTTTACGCCGACTCCTCGTGTGACCTCATCCGAGTTGGCATGATGTGAAGTCGCGATATTGCCGGTCGCTCGGTCGAGTCCCCTGAAATAGCCTTCCACTACCTCACCGTTGCCCTTTACGACTTCGAGGTAGTTCATCGAGCCGATGGACCATAAGAAGTCAGCACCATCATCCATATCCGGCCATTGATCTTCTGGTTTTGCTGCGAGAACAGCTCGTGTGGGTGCTTTTTCGTCTGAAGCGATCTGATGGGGATAAACCGGAATGAGAAAGTAGTTAGGTGTCCCCTTCTTATTCTGCTTTCTAAACACATCGACGCGCGCCATCTCGCCGCGATCAGCGGTGCTGTTGCCAATAGCTACACCCAATTTGTCTTTGGTAGCGACACGCACTTTTTGGATAACCGCACCATTCGGAGCGCGAGGCAGACGGTCAGGGTCAGTTGGCTTCTCTGCCAGTATCCATGACCGCAGGGTTTCGATCATTTGCCCCCGGAGTTTGGCGGGATCTGCCACCTTGCCGTGAGGCTCAGGCACAGGGATCAGATCAAGATCATTTTCACTGAGCTTTGCAATTGGCTTTCTAATGAAGACTACGTCTTTTCCGTCGATGTTTCTTACCTGCTTGATTGTTGCATCGACCGCCTTCCCTCTTGCCCTTCGCCTTTCGGCGCGGGAGACGAATACCTTTTCGACCATCGCCATCGCCTCCTCACGGAATCCCGGCCATGGCTGATCGAGGGCGCGGAAATCGCGCGGGCTGCCCTTGGCTTCTTCCTCCTGAAACGCCTTGGTCAGCCGCTGCATCATGCCTTCCGTGGTCGCCGCCACGACAATAGCATCCAGCGCGTGATGCCGGTCGTCGGGAATGCGGTTGCCCTTCTCGTCCTTCTTCATCCATTGCAGGCCCCAGCCGCGCCGCATCCGGTCGGTGAGCGCGCCGGGTCGGGTGAACACGCGGCGCTGGCCTTCCCCCGCCGGGTACATGGTCTTCAACGCCTCGGCCAGCAAACGGCAGGTCCAGCGCGTGTCGTTCAGATTGCGGCTGCGGAATTTCTCCTCAAGCTCCTTGGCATTCTTGATGGTGTAGTTGCGGCGCTTATAGCCCTTCAGCGCGGGCAGGGCTTGCACGGTGGCGGCATAGACATCCCATCCGGCTTCGGTCTTTTCCTTCGAGAACCATTCGAAGGGCGTGCGTCCGCGCTTTTCCTGATTGCAGTTAGCTGTACACAGGGTCTTGTTGTTGAAACTGTCGTCGCCGAAGCGGCTCCACGGCAGGATGTGATCGACCTGGACGGAATTGTCGGTGGCCACAAGCTGTGAGGGCAGGATCGCCCGATCGCAATAGACGCAGCGGCCATTCTGCTGGCGCCATAATTCATAGCGCAGCATTTCTTCACCAGAAGCGGGCGGGCGGCCCACGTCCTCGGCAAATTTTTCGCGAAGCCTGTCCTTTTCCTTGTTGCGGTCCTCGATACCCTTTTCGATCTTGCGGCGTTCGTCGATGCCCTTACCCACATCGCGGGCAAGTTCGATATGCACCGCATCGGGAATGCCATATTCCTCGACGACGGCTTTCACCTGCTTCACCGCCTCGATCAGGGCCTTGCGGGCAATGGGGCTGCCGACCAAAGAACGGTCGATGATCTCGCCGGAGAGAATTTTCTTGAGCGCCGCCTTGCCGGTCGTTCCGGTGTTGAAGGCATTGCGCTCGCGGCTTGCCGTGTGATCGTAATTGCATTTCTCGCAGGCCGCCGAATAAACGAGGCCCTGGGCCAGAAACGGAATGATGTTGCGGCAGGCTTTGGAAGAAATGTGGCCCGCACCCGTGAACTTGTCGAAAGCGCCCGTCCCGACTGCCTCCATCAGCGTTTCCGCAACAAGTGCTTCGAGTCCGATATCCTCCAGCCCAGTGCGGATATTGGCCAGGTCTTCCCGGAACGATATGATTTCCGCGATGCGATCGAGCTTCTCCGGTGTTTTGACAAGCGACTCCCATGCCGCGCCATCGAGAATTTTCCGCAATGTGGCGGTTCCCGCTGCCGCTTCGCCGCTGCGCGCCACAACATCGTTCTTCTCCTCATCCCGCTTAACGGCGGCAAAGTCTTCATCTTCGGCGAGTTTCAATGCCTTGCGCAGCGACGTGAAGCTGATCTTTTTCGACGAACCGAAATCACGGGCGGCGCGTCGCACTTCTTCCGCTGTAAGTCGGCGTGTGTCGCGCCCCTGCCGAAGCTCCAGCGTATTGAGGCGGGAGAGATAGCGGAGCAGTTCAAATGAATAACCGCGCCTGGCTGTGCGTTTCTCGGCAGGTTCGAAGGCGCAATCGGCGAGCATGTGCTCGCTATCCTGCAACCCCCTTTGGAAGAAAGCCTTGTCGATGAA
>JBOHKD010000177.1:0-3855 GCA_050728895.1 Aestuariivirga sp. | reverse complement strand
ACCCAATGCTGAACCGCATTCTTATCGTCTTCTTTTGTCTTGCTTTGAGCGGCTGTTATCTGCAGTCAAAAGAGCCTTTGTTTTCGGACACAGAGGGTGAGTTGATGCTCGCCAGCCTGGGTAGCCGCTTTGCATCCTATTCCTGGGACAACGGCAACTGGAAGGAGGACAAAGAGACGATAGGTTTCACCGCCGAGGGCCGGCACTATGTGGTATCGGATGACCGGTCGCGTTTCACGATCACCTTCGCAGCGATCGCTACATCCTGGTGGGCGATGCAGGCCGAGGAAAAGGGCAAGTCCATCACCTATTCTCTCATCGAAGCAAAGGATGGCGCACTTCTTCTCTATCCGCTTTCCTGCAAGCCGTTGCATGAGTCGGGGAAGTTCGAGGATTTCATCGCCTTCAATGACGACGACTGCTTTGTCAAAGACGGCGTGGATAAGCTTCAGATGTTCAAGGCGCTTGCCACCCAACCCGGCCAGCCAAACATGAAACTGGTTTTACTTCCGTAACGCTTGATCCGTAAGACTGAACACCGCGCGGCATCGGACTTGCATCACCCAACACGAGAGTGTGCCAATATGAACTTCGCGCGCCGATCTCTGCTGTCTGGATTGCCGCTGCTCGCGGGTGCGCGCTTTGCAAAGGCGAGTCAAATCAACGATTTGCAGGCGGAACTTGAGAAAGCGATTCAAGGCGATGGGGTGCTGCGTTTGCCTGCTGGATCGTTCAACGTTTCGGCCCTCAAGATTACCGGGCCGGTGCGGCTGGAAGGTGTTTCGGAGCGGACCAAGCTTGTGTCGCCCGGCAGCTCGCCGGTGCTGCTGATCGAGAATGCCCGAGGTGTTACCCTCTCGGGGCTGATATTCGACGGTGGCGAAACTCTGGCGCACAATGCCAACGGCTTGGTCATCGAGGGATGCAGTTTCACGAATTCAAAGACAAGCGGATTGCGGATGGAGAGTTGTTCCGGGCGCGTGACCGGCAATCGCTTTTCCAACATTGCGCAGACTGCCCTGTTCGCGCGCGACTCCAGGGGGCTCGAAGTTTCGGGCAACCATATCCATGACATCGGCAACAATGGCATCCAGATCTGGACTTCGGAGAAAGCCGAAGACGGCAGCATTGTCTGTAATAACCGCATCGAGCGTATCGCCGCCACGAACGGCGGAACGGGCGAGAACGGCAATGGCATCAATGTTTACAAGGCGGGCAATGTAATCGTTTCTGGCAACCGGATCGGCGATTGCGCCTTTTCCGCCATTCGCAACAACTCCGGGTCCAATTGCCAGATCACCGGCAATTCCATCTCGCGCACCGGAGAGGTTGCGATCTATTGTGAATTCGCTTTCGAGGGCGCGGTGGTTTCGAACAATCTGATCGAAGATGTGGCCTTCGGCATTTCGATCACCAATTTCAACGAGGGCGGCAGGCTCGCGGTGGTGGCCAACAATCTGGTGCGCAAGGCCAAGGGCGGCGGCAGTTTGCCCCACACGAGTGCCGTGGGCATCGCCGCCGAGGCCGATACGCAAATCATCGGAAATGTCGTCGAAGACGCGGCGGAGACGGGAATAAACCTCGGCTGGGGAAAATACTGCCGCAATCTCGCGGCCACCGGCAACACGATCCGCAATTGCGGGCGCGGCATCGCGTTCTCGCTCAGCGAAGGCTCTGGGCCCGTAATGATCACCGGCAACCGCATCGCAGGGGCCCGCACGGCCATCCAGGGAATGAATCACGAAGAGCCCGTGACCGTCGATCTGGCCGGTACCGCCGCCGCGATTCCGGCGGGGAGTCTCATCACCGGTAATTTGGCCTGAGCCTACCGCAAACCGTCTTCACCTTTTATTTCATTCGCCTTGAGGCCACCGACGCGAGGCAGCGGGCGGCCCGGCTGCGCCGGGCATTTCAGGGTGAGGATTAGCCGATAAGAATGGCGCGAAAATCGTTCACGTTGGTCTGGGTGGGGCCGGTGATAACCTGGTCCTCAAGTTTTTCGAAGAAGGTGTGGGCATCGTTGTTCTCAAGCGCGGCTATGGGATCGAGGCCGAGCTTGCGGGCGCGGGCAAGCGTATCGGGGGTGATGACGGCACCGGCGATTTGCTCCATGCCATCGATACCATCGGTATCGGCGGCAAGCGCATGGATATTTTTTTCACCGCCGAGTGTTACGGCGAGAGCGAGCGCGAACTCGACATTGCGGCCGCCCCGGCCCTTGCCTCGCACGGTGACGCTGGTTTCACCGCCCGACAGCACGACGCAGGGCCTCGCCACCGGCTCGCCATATTGCTTGATCTGTAAAGTTAGCCCGGCGTGGACCTTGGCCACATCGCGGGCCTCGCCTTCGATGCGATCCCCCAGATAAAGAACATTGAGACCAAGCTTTTTCGCTTCGGCAGTCGCGGCGCGAAAGGATTCGTGCGGAGAAACGATGATGCGGGTTTCATTGTCATGGCAAAGCGGTCCGCGGTCCACGCCGGCTGAGTTGAGCCAGCGCTCGACGGAGCCCGGTATATCGAGCCTGTAACGGCGGAGAATTTCGAGCGCATCGGCCTTGCGGGTGGGATCGGCCACCGTGGGGCCGGAAGCCACGATGGCGGGATCGTCACCGGGCACATCGGAGATCACCAGCGTATGGATGCGGGCCTCGCCGGCGGCCCGCGCCAGCAAACCGCCCTTGACGCCCGAGATGTGCTTTCGCACGCAATTGAGTTCGGCGATATTAGCGCCGCATTTGAGAAGGGCGCGGACAAGGTCCAGCTTTTCGTTCATCGCGATGCCGGGGGCGGGCTTCGACATGAGGGAAGAACCGCCGCCGGAAATGAGAGCGATGAGCAGATCGCCGTGCTTCAACGTTGCCGCCAGCGCCAGGGCTTTGTCCGCCGCGGCTTGGCTGCCGGCATCCGGCACCGGATGATTGGCATGAATCGCCTCAATCCGCTTGAGCGGCGAAGAAAGTCCATGGGGAGCCACGACAAAACCCTCGAGCGGGCCTTGCCAGCTGGCCTCGACGGCGGCGGCCATGGGAATGGCGCCCTTGCCTGCCCCGATCACCGCGGTGCGGCCCTTAGGCGGCTGGGGCAAATTGGCGGCAACCGCGCGCGCCGGATCGGCCGCAGCGACGGCGGCATCGAATAGCACACGGAGAATGCCACGTGGGCCGAGTGCCGCTGCCATAGTACCTTCCCCAAATTTACCGCAAATCCTAGTGCGCTGGTTAAGGCATGGGAAAGCGAAAGGAAAGATTAACCTCAACCAATTGTTGCTTGTGCGCTAGAATCAAGCCGGCATCGTGAGATTTCGTTAACGATGCGAGACGGAGGGACGGCGATGTATGTGACAACCAATTCGGCGCTGGTCTGGAAACGCATGGCGGACGAGAACCAGCAATCGGCAAAATATTGGACGCGCATAAGCATGGCCCTTGCGGTGTTGCTGGTGGCAGTCGGAGCCTATGCCCTTTCAGCCCATGCCCGTTACAATGAACTCTGCACAACCATCCAAATCGAGTCCGGCAGCGCCAAGGCTGGTCCGGCGCGTGAATTCGGCGAAAGCCTGGCCTCCACCTATTGCGGGTGAAATCCGCTAAAGCTGGTCCGTGGCGAATGTGTCGCAGGTTTTGAGATCGGTTGCGCCCAGGCCCGTTTTGAACCAACGCACCCGCTGCTCGGCGGAACCATGGGTGAAGGATTCCGGCACGACATAGCCCTGTGAGCGTTTTTGCAGGCGGTCGTCGCCAATCGCGGCAGCGGCGTTGAGCGCTTCCTCAAGGTCGCCCTGCTCAAGGATATGGGCGGTGGCATCCGCCTCCTTGGCCCAAATGCCGGCAAGGCAATCGGCTTGCAGTTCCAT
>JBOHKD010000176.1:0-3872 GCA_050728895.1 Aestuariivirga sp. | reverse complement strand
GGATCGAAGCGCGTTACCACCATAACAAGGCACCCGGATCGCCGATCACCATCCTGTTGCACCCCCATCCGAGCTTCGGCGGCACGATGAACAATCCGATCGTGCATTCGCTCTACCAGATGTTCGTCAGCCGCGGTTTCTCGGCGTTGCGCTTCAATTTTAGGGGTGTGGGCCGGAGCCAGGGCATTTTCGAGAATGGCGCGGGCGAATTGGCGGATGCGGCTTCGGCACTCGACTGGCTGCAATCCTTCAACCGCGAGGCCAAGGTGTGCTGGATTGCCGGCGTCTCCTTCGGGGCTTGGATTTCCATGCAACTCTTGATGCGCCGGCCGGAGATTTCCGGTTTTATCTCAGTCGCGCCCCTGGCCAAGCACTATGATTTCTCTTTCCTGGCGCCCTGCCCCGCCTCCGGCCTGTTTCTTAACGGCGAGAAGGACGCGGTGACAGCGCCTGAAGCCGTCCACAGCCTGGTATCGAAGCTCAAGACGCAGAAGGGCATCGTCATCGAGCACAAGGTGATCGCCGGCGCCAACCACTTCTTCCAGAACAAGACCGACGAGTTGACCAAGCTCTGCTCCATCTATCTCGACAAGCGCATGGCGCGCGAGGGCCAGATTTAAGAGCAAGAACCGGATAGACGCGCCGCGTTCGAATCGCCATCGAAGAAGATGGCCGTGACACGCACGGCCATGACGGGAAGAAGCGTCTGAGCCTTTTCAGCCACCGGGTAAAGCAAGAACACCGCCGGTAAGCGGCCGTGGCGCGTTTGTCGTTCCGGGAAAGGTGATGGGCAGACCTTTGCGCGAACGCACCGCGAGATAGGCCCAGGCTTCCGCCTCGATGGCATCGCCATCGAAGCCCGCCTGTTCCGCCGACATTACTTTTTCGCCGAGCGGTTCGAAAAGTCCACGGATTTCGCGCATCATCATCGGGTTCAACCGCCCGCCGCCACAGATCACATAGAGCTTGGGACGTTCAGGAAGATGCCCAACGCCACGGGCAATCGAAGTTGCCGTGAAATTGGTGAGCGTTGCGGCGCCATCCTCCGGGCTCAACCCCTCAAGGCACGAGACGTCGAAGGCATTGCGATCGAGGGATTTGGGCACCGGCTTCTCGAAATAGCTGTCGAGAGCCAGAGTCATGAAGGACTTGGCATCAAGAACGCCGCGAGCCGCCAGCTTGCCGTCCCGGTCTAGTGGTTCGCCCGTGTGCTTTTCGCACCAGTCGTTCAAAAGCGCATTTCCCGGACCCGTGTCGAAGGCGGCGATGGCATCGCCCTCGCCGATCCAGGTCATGTTGGCGACGCCACCCACATTGACGAAGGCCACGGGCCGCTCATCGAATTTCGCCGCGAGCGCCCTATGATAGGCAGGTGCCAGGGGTGCGCCCTGCCCGCCCGCCGCCACGTCCGCCGCCCGCATGTCATAAACAACAGGCCGGTTAAGGCGCCGGGCAAGCATCGGACCATCGCTTAATTGCACCGTGAGCCGCAGCTCGGGGCGATGCAGGACAGTCTGGCCGTGAAAGCCGATAATTTCGATTTTCTGTGGCGTTAGGCTTGTCTCTTGCAAAAACGATTCAACTGCCGCCCCGTGCCATTCGGTGATTTCCCGCTCCGCCATGGCGAGGCAGCCGGGCCTTGCCATCCGATTGGTCAGGGATTTGGCTTCCGCGATTGCCTCTTTCAGGAGACGGCGCTGGGTGGCGTCATAAGGATAGGTGCGCGAAGGCCCGCGCTCGACGATGGCTTCGCCATCGGTTCGAATCATGGCGACATCGATACCGTCCAGCGATGTTCCGGACATGAGGCCGATGGCGGTCAGCAGTTTTGACACATCAATATCCCGTGCTAGAGCAATCTAGCGTTCTACAACCACGTCATTCCAGCGAAAGCTGGAATCCATGTTCGAGATGGATCCCGGCTTTCGCCGGGATGACGGATTGAGTGTGAGTTCATCATCGATGGGCAAATTCAAGTCGGATTTCCTGCATATTCTATCTACACGCGGATTCGTGCATCAAATTTCCGATGCTGAAGCGCTCGATCAAGCGGCACTTGCCGGGCCGATCACCGGCTATATCGGATTCGATGCCACCGCCGCCAGCCTGCACGCGGGCTCGCTGGTGCAAATCATGATGCTGCGCTGGATGCAGAAGACCGGCCACAAGCCCATTGTACTGATGGGCGGCGGCACCTCGAAGATCGGCGATCCTTCCTTCAAGGATGAAGCGCGCCAGCTCCTCACCGCCTCACAGATCGCCGGCAATCTCGAAGGCATCAAGCAGGCGTTCGCCAAGTTTCTTGAGTTCGGCACGGGTCCGTCCGATGCCGTGGTGGTCAACAACGCCGATTGGCTCGACCATCTCAACTACGTCGATTTCCTGCGGGACTATGGGGTGCATTTCACCATCAACCGCATGCTGGCCTTCGATTCGGTGAAGCTCCGGCTTGAGCGCGAACAGCCGCTCACCTTCCTCGAATTCAATTACATGATCCTGCAGGCCTATGACTTTCTCGAACTGTCGCGGCGCCACGGGTGCATTTTGCAGATGGGCGGTTCGGACCAGTGGGGAAACATCATCAACGGCATGGAGCTTGGCCGCCGCGCCGATGGGCGCCAGCTTTATGCGCTGACCTCACCGTTGCTTACCACCTCGTCCGGCGCCAAGATGGGCAAGACGGCGGCAGGTGCCGTATGGCTCAACGCCGATATGCTGAGCCCTTACGATTACTGGCAATACTGGCGCAACGCCGAGGACGCGGATGTGGGCCGCTTCCTCAAGCTCTACACCGAGCTTCCCTTGGCGGAGATCGAGCGGCTGGAAGCGCTTGGTGGCTCCGAGATCAATGAGGCGAAGAAGGTGCTTGCCAACGAAGCCACCACCCTGCTTCACGGCGCCGCCATTGCAGAACAAGCAGCGAAAACGGCGCGGCAAACCTTCGAGGAAGGTGCGAGTGCCGAAGGATTGCCTACAATCACGCTCGATCTCAAGGCCGGTGCCGGTCTACTTCAGGCCAATGTGGCGGCAGGATTTGCTTCGTCCAACGGCGAGGCGCGCCGTTTGATCCAGGGCGGCGCCATTCGCGTCAATGGCGTTGCAGTGTCCGACGACAAGATGCGGCTCGATCTCACGCATCTCAACGCCGACGGCGTCATCAAGCTTTCCATGGGTAAGAAGAAACACGTCCTGATCCGGGCGCGGTAAACGCCTCTCAGCCGCCCACCTTTTCGGAATTGCGTTTTGCCGGCTGGGGCGAGCCGGTGTCGCCATATTCGAAGAACTTGCGCAAAATCCCCGGTGCGATGGCGGAAACCGGATTTACCTGGAAGCGCGGTTTATTCATGCTTCCGCCGAGCGCGAAGGTAAGCCCTATGACGCCCTGGCCCTTGCCGCCGGTGAGGATATCGCCAACCAGCGGAATTTCACTAAGCGCCGAATTGAGCGCATAGGCCGGAATGATCGTTCCCGTGATATCGATGGCGCCATCGGATTTGCGGATGAGTCCCTGGGCACTCGCCCCCAGATCATTGCCCTTGACGAGCGACTCTTCGATACGGACAAAGCCATCGTCCGTGGTGAAAGGCAGAGTGAGTTTGGTAAAGGCAATCCCGTCGGGGCGGGGCCCGGACTTTTTCGGCTTGCCCCTGGTATCGAGTTGGGCCAGAGCGGCTTCGTTCCGCACCTCGAAATTGCGCAGGACGAGTTTTCCCCGGCGCACCGAGGAATTGCCGTCATTGGCAAGCAATGCATAGAATTCGATCTGTCCGCCCGCCGCTTTCGAATAGAGATTGGCGGCGCGGAGTGCCGCACCTCCGTCGCGCCCCGCAATACGCAGTTCGCGGCCGCCGCTTACAGGCACGATGCGCATG
>JBOHKD010000175.1:0-3898 GCA_050728895.1 Aestuariivirga sp. | reverse complement strand
CGCCACCGGAAACAGCCGTTCGAGCACCAGCATTGCCACCAGCGCCAAAAGCACGATGCCAGCCTTCGATTGCAGGAAGAGAATAATCCGGTCCATCAATCCTCTTACCAGTTTTCGCCCGGCAAGACTCGCCTGTTCTTGGGCTTGACTCGAGAAACCCCGCCATCCAGCAAAAAAGAAAAGTCTGGATGGTTGCCTCAAGGACGGCCATCGAGAGTTAGCGCGTGGTCGCCGCAAGCCTTGACAGCAGGTCAGCCCAGCCGATTTTCAATTGTGTTCGAACCCACATGGAGAACCATCCTTTATCGCCGGTTGAGCAGTTGAGATTGTCTCCGGTCTGGGTTAAGCCCCGTGGCCATGGCAGACATGTTGAACACGTCCACCGTAACCTGGCAGCAGCGCTTGCGCGCCGCGCGGCGCAAACGCATCAAGACAATCGGCAAGAAGCTGACCCGGGGGCTTGGGAACTTCCTCGGCCGCCAGTCGATGGTGGGCGATACGCCGGTGCTCGACGCGAAGCACTTTCCCTTTTTCAAGAGTTTCACCGATAACTGGCAAGCTATCCAGGCGGAAGTGCGCGAAATCCTCAAACACCGCGAGGCCATCCCCGCCTTCCAGGAAATCTCGCCCGACCAGAAGCGTATTTCCAAAGGCACAAGCTGGCGCACCTTCGTTCTCTTTGGTTTTGGAACCAAGCTTGAAAAGAATTGCAGCCAGGCCCCGCTTACCGCGCGCCTGCTCGAAGCCGTGCCGGAACTGCAAACCGCGTGGTTTTCCATTCTCAGCCCCGGCTATCACATTCCCCCCCATCGCGGCGTCACCAAGGGTATTATTACCGTTCATCTCGGGCTGATAATTCCGAAGCAAGCCGAGAATTGCTATCTGCGCGTTGCGGACAACATCAAGGTCTGGCGGCCCGGTGAAATATTCGCCTTCTGCGATGCCTACGAACACGAGGTGTTCAACAACACCGTGGAAGAACGTGTCATCCTGCTGTTCCACATCAACCGGCCGATGCGGTTCTGGGGCCGGGTAGTCAACAAGGGCTTCCTCGGCCTGCTGAAGCTCACGGCCTTTTATCAGGAACCGAAGAAAAACTTGGCAAGCTTCGAAGAGCGCTTCGAGGCCGCCACCCGCCGCGCCAACGAGAACCTCGAAAAACTTTCCGACGCGGATTAGCGCAAAGCTGGTCTTCATTGAGTCACGGAGCACCCTTGGTGGTCACCGCCGCTTGACATCTCGGCGCGGCAGCGCATTCTGGCGGCGGCGGGGCATGTCTACACTACGGAGATCGGCAATGGCATTTGGCGCTGTCAGGCTAACAGGGAATTATGCCGCCCGCCTCCACCACACCCTCCCGGCATTCCTGATCGCGGCTATTCTGCTCGCGCTGGCTCCTGCCTGGGCCGTGGGCTTCGATGGCGCCCGGATCGACCTCTTGAACGGCGGCACCTCGATGGCTCTCGCCCTCAAGGCATTGGGCGGAGTTCCACCCTTCACATGGCTTGTCGATGGCGTGCCGGTGGTAACGCTGGAACCCCGCCGCGACTCTTCCTGGGAAGGTCCGGGCCGGGGCTTTGCACGATTGTCTGTCATCGACGCCCATGGTGATACCGCGACGGCCACGATCCGCGTCGAGTAGCTATAACTTAAGCGCTTCGCCGAGCAGGCGCGCCAACCGGTCATCGAGCGGGAGCTTCGCCGCCTCGGCCAATCCACGCGCTGACATTTTGCGCGCCGTCTTCGCCAGAATATCGCGGACTTTTTCGTCATCATGCTTGGCGATGAACTCCGGTGCTTCGAATTGCAGGAACACCAGGCAGATCACATCTTCGAGCGCCTGGGTCTCGTCATCGTATTTAAGGCGCTCCTTCCGCAACAGCGATCCCACCCGCGCGATTGTATCGGCGTCATATCCCGCCTCGCGCATGATTTCAGCGGTGCGGGTTGCGTGATGCTGCTGCAAATCCTTGCGCCATTTGAGATAGGCGATGCGTCCTTCGGAATAGGATTCACGAGGGATTACCCAGCGTTCGATATGCTGAGCGCGGGCCGCGATTTCTAACGCCTCGGAGGCGTCCGGCAAATATCTTGCCAAAGCCTCCGACATGCGCTGCCCGTAAATCAGCGCGCGTGGGCTCGGCTGGCCTTCAACCGTGACCGAAACCGGGTCGCGGGCATTGGCGGCATCGATGCCCGCAAGGACCGTGGCAAACCCGCCATGCATTGTTTCACGCCCCATTCGATACTTTTAGTAGCTTGCGGCAGCCAAGCGAAGGCTGGTGGGCCCGGGAGGACTCGAACCTCCAACCAGACGGTTATGAGCCGTCAGCTCTAACCATTGAGCTACGGGCCCCACGCGAAGGCGATGGCTACAGGAAATTTTCGCGCCATGCTATAGGCCGAAGATGTTGAACAAATCCCTTTCGCCCGAAGCCGCCGTCGATGCCTTGACGGCGCTGCACGCTACGGCTGTCACCGGTCTCAAAACCTGCCTGGAGCGGTATTTTACCACCCGCCAGCCGCCCACGGCGGCCGAGCGCCAAGGGTTCCGCTATCCGGAGCTTGCCGTCCACTATGAGTCCCATGGCATCCAGCCGTCGATTGCACGCGCCTATGCCAAATTCCAGGGGCCGGGCACCTATGTCACCACGATTGCACACCCGGCCCATTTCAAGCCCTATCTCGTCGAGCAGCTTCGTCATCTCATGCGCGATTACGGCGCCAGCCTGGAGGTTGGCGTTTCCGAACAGGAAATCCCCTACCCTTATGTTCTCGAACAGGGCGACGACCTCGCCGCAGGCGGAGCGAGTGCCGCCGAACTGGCGTTGCATTTTCCGGCGCCGAAGCTCGCCCTTGTCGGCGATGAAATCGCCGATGGCCAATGGACGCATGCGGCGGGCCACGCCTTTCCGCTGGCCCTGTTCGATGCGGTGCGAGTGGATTATTCGCTGAAACGTCTACAGCATTATACGGGCACCCATTGGAACACGATCCAGCCCTGGATTTTGCTCACCAACTATCATCGCTATGTCGGACAATTCATCGAGCGCGGCATGGAACAGTTAGGCGGTACCGGACCCTATACGGCGCTCCATCTTCCGGGCGGGGGCACGCTCCGGCGCGGCATGAGCCCCGATGAGATGATCCAGATCGTCGAGGCCTCGCTCTGGCATCGCTTCCAGATGCCCGCCTACCATCTGACGCGCAATGACGGACAGGGCGGCGTCACCCTCGTCAATATCGGCGTCGGCCCGTCGAACGCCAAGAACATCACCGATCATCTCGCCGTGCTGCGGCCCCATTGCTGGCTGATGATCGGCCATTGCGGCGGGCTTCGCCAATCCCAGCGGATCGGCGACTATGTGCTGGCACACGCCTATTTGCGTCAGGACCGCATTCTCGACAGCCTCGTGCCGCCGGATATTCCGATCCCGGCACTCGCCGAAGTCCAGGTGGCGTTGCAGGACGCCGCCGCTTCCGTTACGGGCGAGCGTGGCGAAGCCCTCAAGCAGCGGCTTCGCACCGGCACCGTTGTCACCAATGACGACAGGAACTGGGAGCTGCGCTGGTCGCAGGAGAGGAAGCGCATCAATCTATCGCGCGCCATCGCGGTTGATATGGAATCGGGAACGGTCGCAGCCCAAGGTTATCGCCTGCGCGTACCCTATGGCACGTTGCTTTGCGTTTCCGACAAGCCGCTGCATGGCGAGATCAAGCTGCCCGGCGCCGCCAATGCCTTTTACGACCGCGCCGTGGGCGAGCATTTGACGATCGGTCTCGCCGCCGTCGAGGCATTGCGCGGCAAGCTCTCGCAGCTTCATTCGCGCAAGCTCAGAAGCTTCGATGAGCCGCCGTTCCGCTGATCCGAAGTTACGCTGAAGGCCCCATGATGCGG
>JBOHKD010000174.1:0-3899 GCA_050728895.1 Aestuariivirga sp. | reverse complement strand
CGTCTAGACGGCGAATTTCCGAGCGAGCTTCGGCCCGTGGCCGACGAACTCAACCTTCTCATCCAGTCCAATTCCGAAATCATCGACAGGGCGCGCACGCAAGTGGGCAATCTGGCACACGCGCTGAAAACACCGCTCAGTGTACTGACCAATGAGGCCCAAGCCCGCAAAAGCCCGCTCGCCGCCAAGGTGAAGGGCCAAGTGCAGGTGATGCGCGATCAGATCAGCCTCTATCTCGACCGGGCAAGGCGCGCCGCCAGAGCGCAAGGGTTGGGAGCGGTAACGGCGGTCGAGCCGGTGCTGGACGGCCTGGCCCGTACGCTTCAACACATCTATCGCGAGAAGGGCATCGAGATCGCGGTCCGTTGCGAGCCGCGCATCAAGTTCCGGGGCGAGAAACAGGATTTCGAGGAGATGGCCGGAAACCTGTGCGACAATGCCTGCATATGGGCCAAGCGGCGGGTCGAGATCACCGCCGCGCATATCGCTGAAAACCCTGGCGACGGCCGTAGCTGGATGGTGCTTTATGTCGATGACGATGGACCGGGCCTGCCTCCGGAAAAACGCCCCGAAGCCTTGAAGCGCGGCCGCAGGCTGGATGAAACCAAACCGGGTTCGGGCCTGGGCCTTTCCATCGTGGTGGAAACGGCAGGCATGTATGATGGCAGCGTCGTCCTTGCCGATGCGCCGCTCGGCGGCTTGCGGATCGAGCTAAAGCTGCCGGCGGCGAGTTGATTGAATAATATCTCCTCACCCTGAGGTGCTTTGGCCGAAGGTCAAAGCCTCGAAGGGTAAAACCACGGATGCAATGCTTCGAGGGCCGCGTGTCCGCGGCCACCTCAGCATGAGGAAAATGTAGGGGGTTTACGCGCTCGCCCGCTCGATCACCGGAATGCCGCGCTCGCGGTAGGGTGTTCTGCCATAGAAGGCGCGGTAGCATTTGGAGAAATGCGATGGGCTGGAAAAGCCGCAGGCCAGCGCCACGTTGATCACCGACATATCGGTTTGCAGCAGCAGCGAACGGGCCTTCTTGAGTCTGAGCTCGAGATAATAGCGCTTCGGGCTGCGGTCGAGATAGCGCCGGAACAGCCGCTCAAGCTGGCGCGTGGAGAGGCCCGCCTGCTTGGCGAGGATGCTGGGCGACAGGGGCTCTTCGAGATATTCTTCCATCTTCTCGATGATGCCGACGAGCTTGGGATGCCTCGCGCCGATGCGGGCGGGAAGCGACATGCGCTGATGCTCGCTGTGATGGCGGATGGGCGAATGCAGCACGGATTCGGCGATGCCTGAGGCAAGTTCGGGTCCGTGCTGGCTGGCGATCATGGTCAGCATCATGTCGAGCGGTGTCGTGCCCCCGGCACTGGTGAAGCGGTCGCGGTCGATTTCGAACAGGCCCCCGGTGGCGTCGATTTCCGGGAAAGTTTCGAAGAAGCCCGGCAGATTGGCCCAATGGATGGTGCAGCGGTAGCCATCGAGGAGGCCCGCCTCGGCGAGGAGATGGGCGCCGGTGCACACCGCCCCGATATCCACACCCTTGCGCGCCGTCTTGCGCAACCAAGAGGTCAAGCGCTTGTCGGAATGGCGCTGCACATTGAGGCCGGCGCAAACAACGGCGGTGGCATGTTCGGGAATGGCGCCCAGATCGCCATCCACCATGGCGAGAATGCCGTTCGATGCCGCCACCGGCTTGCCGTCCACCGAATGCATCGTCCATTTATAATAGGTGGCCTCCGGCAAGCGGTTGGCAAGCCGCAGCGGCTCGATTGCCGACGTGACCGGCATCATGGTGAATTCCGGCACCATGATGAAGGCAAAATGCTGCGGCAGATGTTTGGGCTTGTCGCCGAACATGTGGGCGGTGGTTCCTCTTGGCCGTCCCTTTGCCGCAGATTGGGGGCGTTGTCCATCCGCGTCATGCCGCAGGTTAAAAACGACATGGGCTCCCCGGTCGCATTCGCCATGCCGGGGTCGCAAATATCGGGCTAAAAACTTTCACGAACGGCAATTTGCGCTTGGCCAATTAGAGCCATGGAGCATTTTGCCTTGAATACCGCCGCTGCCGCCAAGACGCCCGATCAGGCCCAAAACTTCCTCAAACGTTTTTCGATCGAGATCACGGCGAGGCAAGCCGACAAGGTGCCATCGCTGCGTGGGCGGCTTGCGCCCGGAACCCGCGTGTTTATCGCGCTTATCGATCAAGGCGACGGGGCGGGCCAGCTTGATGCGGCCAAGGCCTTGCAACAAAACGGTTTCGTGGCCATCCCCCACATCCCGGCGCGCTTCGTGCGCGACCTTGCGGATCTCAAGACACGGGTGGGCGCCTTGGCGCAGGACGCGGGCGTTAGCGAAATGCTGGTTGTGGGCGGCGGCGCTCCCCAGCCTATCGGACAGTATGATGCCTCAATCCAGATTCTTGAAACCGGCGTGTTCGAAGCCAATGGGGTGCGCCGCATCGGCATCGCCGGCCACCCGGAAGGCAATCCCGATATCACCAAGGTTCATGGCGAGGCCGTGCTGCTTGAGGCGCTGAAGCAGAAGCAGGCTTGGCTCAAGGCGGCCAATATCGAGGGCTTCATCGCTACCCAGTTCCTGTTCGAGGCGGAGCCGGTTGGGCGGTGGGCGGCCATGCTGCGCGGCAAGGGCATCGACCTGCCGGTCCATGTGGGGGTGCCGGGCCCCGCCACCATCAAGACGCTAGTGAAATATGCCGCGATGTGTGGCGTCGGCAATTCCGCCCGCTTCATCCGCAAGCAGGCGCTGAACATCACCAAGCTGCTGACCATCAACACGCCCGACGAATTCATCGCCGGGTTGGCCGATCTGCATTTCAACCGGCCGGAACTTGGGATCGCAGGCCCCCACCTCTATCCCTTCGGCGGGGTGGACCGGTTAGTGGACTGGCTGGGGCCGAAGCTTGCCTGATTGGTGCTGCTGCCTTATACAGGTAGCAGGTAGCAAATCAGGTAGTAGGTATATGGCTCTCAGCATCAAGAACCGGGAAGTCGAGGAGTTGGCGCGGGAACTGGCGCGAATTTCCGGCAAGCCCATTACCGAAGCGGTCAGGGACAGCCTGAAACGTGAAGTTGAGCGGGCGAAGGTAATTGCCGCCGTAACCCCAAAGGATGACGATCTCGCCGAACGTCTTATGGCAATAGGCCGGGAAGTTGCGGCGATGCCGGTCTTGAACGACATGACCGATGACGAAATTCTGGGGTATGACGAACACGGCGCTCCTACCCGGTGATTATCGATTCCTCCGCTCTGATCTCCATTCTGCGGCAGGAATCGGATGCGATGGAGATGTCGAACGCCATCGCAGAGGCAAACATCAAACTGATGGGTGCCCACAGTTATCTAGAGACATGCATGGTGATCGCTGGTCCCAGAGATGCCAGCGCAGTCCAGCCTATCGACGGTTTCATTCGCGAGGCGGGGATTCAATTAATTCCATTTACCGCCGCAGCCGCCATGATCGCGGTTCAAGCGTTCATTAAATACGGCAAGGGGCGGCATCCCGCGGGTTTGAATTTCGGCGACTGCATGTCTTATGCCCTTGCCAAGACGGAGGTGATGCCGCTCTTGTTCAAAGGCGAGGACTTCCGTCTTACCGATATCGAGGCGGCTCTCTAAACCGGCGCCGCCTGTTTGCCGAACAGCCTGATCTTGGCCGGTTCGCGCGCCGCCGCCAGCAGAAATTCCCATGCATAGGCGGCATAGGAACGGAGCACATAAATGTCGAAGACATCATTGTCGACGACATGCAGGAGAGCCGCGATTTCGGCAAAGCGCATGCGCCGCACGGTGCCCGTAACATAATCGCCGCCGAGCAGATCGAGCGAGCAACCCTTCATCAAAATCTCAGCTGCACCTTCGCCCTCCAGGCGGATCACACAGCGCAT
>JBOHKD010000173.1:0-3923 GCA_050728895.1 Aestuariivirga sp. | reverse complement strand
TGGGAACCGTGATAGCAGACCGCCTTCCAACATCGCTTGAGCGCCCCGGCCCCACTCTTCAGCAGGCTGAAAAATAAACCGTACGACGCCATCAAAGCCGCCCTCGGCGGCCAACATCTTTGCCGCCCCAAGCAACATCGCGGTGTGCCCGTCATGACCGCAAGCATGCATCAGGCCAGGTGTCTGCGAGCGGTATGAAGGGGTGCCCTGCTCATTAATCCGAAGCGCATCCATGTCGGCTCGCAGTGCAATTGCGCGATTGCCTATTCCACGCCGGAGTGTGCCCACGACGCCGGTGCCGCCGACACCCTCTGCCACGTCGTCCAAACCAAATTCGCGCAGCTTTGTAGCAATGAGTGAAGCAGTGCGTCGCTCTTCAAAACCGAACTCCGGATGAGCATGCAGGTCCTGCCGCCAGCCGGTCATTTCCTTCTGCAAAGCTTCCATCGCCGCGTATGCCCTCATTTGGGAATCCGCCCTCGTAGGCCCGGCTCCGAATTGAGAATAGTCTATTCTGATCGAACTAGCCTAAGGATGCAAGAGCTAACAATCCACAGGTCTACTAACGTTGTTTTGGCCATGTCCGCTCAATGTCGGCTCATTCTCCGATTGCCGACCAAACGCGAAATCGGCCGAATCGACGAGAAGGGCCAGAAGTAGAAACGAGCTTGGGTCCACATGGAGGTCCGAATGGGATATGCTCAGCGGGCCAGAAATAGGAAACAAACCAGTTTTACTGGGCGACCATTTGAAGGAGGGGAAATTGATTGGGGAATTCATGAAGGTCGTCGTCGATGTCACTGACCTAAAAAAGGGCCTGGCATTTTGGTCGGAGTTAACCGGCCTCGAACCGTCATTCGTTGATCGAGCCGGTCGCTTCATGGGTCTCGGAAATAAGATGGTCCTGGGCGAAGACTCAAGTGTCATCCTACTCCAACTTGTCGATGAGTTTCGACCCGGCGGTGGAACCCATATTGACATTAAGGTGCGCGATGTAGAAGAGGCCATTCAGCGCATCATCGAAATTGGCGGAACTCTTAAACGCGAACCGGGCCTTTACCCCGATGCCGAAAATCCCGATTTGCAATGGGCGGTTATGCAGGACCCCTTTGGGAACCCCTTCTGCATCATACGCTACCCAGTGTAGCCGACGAGTGACTTGACCGTGTTCTTCCGAACGAGACAATATGAGAGTTAAGTATCATATTGGAAATATGAGCGAAAAATGTCCGCTTAGGGTCATAAGCGGAAATTCAAACTAACCGACAGCTAAATTTCAAACTGACCCACTACCGGAAGTTTGGTTCAACGCGTGAGCCCCAAGGGGGCCGGCCGGTCGATGGCGAGTTCGGCGCCGGCGCGGGTGATGGTCATACGCCAAGGCGAAAATGGGATTACATGAAATTCCATGAGCTCCGCGACAGTGCTGATGCCGCGGCCATCAATTGACTGAATGATATCGCCGGCATGGAGCCCCAGCCTCGCCGCCGCCGAGCCTTGTCCGACTGCGAGCACCACCACGCCCGAGAGACCGCTGTCGGCGCCGATTTCTTCGGCAAGGGCTGGCGACAAGCTGGCCACCATGGCGCCACGCAAGGGGCTGAGGCCGAAAAGCCTGGTTTCGTTACGGGCCGGCACGTCGGGTGGGGCAATTACAGTTACCGGAATCTCGTACTGCCGGCCGCCGCGTACCGCTCTCAGCCGGACGATTGAACCGGACGGCTGGATGGCGATGCGGTAGCGGAGCGCCTGCGGGTCGTCGACCGGGATTCCGTTGACTGTAAGGACAACATCACCTGTGGAGAAACCTGCGATGCTGGCAGGACCGCCCTTGTAGACTCCGGTCACAAGCACTCCGTGGCTGCCCGGCAATCCGAGACGGCCCGCGGCCTGCGGTGGCACGTTGCGGCCTGATATGCCGATCCACGGATAAATCATCGGCTTGTTTGCGATGGCGTTTTCTACGATCGGGCGCGCGATGCTGACGGGAATGGCGAAACCCAGTCCTTGCGAGCCGCCTGAGGTTGAATGGATAGCGGTATTAATGCCGATGAGCTTACCATCGAGGCTGATCTGAGCGCCACCGGAATTACCGGGATTGATGGCCGCGTCGGTCTGGATGAAGAACCGGAAGTCGCTCACCCCAAACGTGGTACGCGCCAGCGCCGAGACGATGCCCGTTGTTACCGTCTGACCGAGACCAAATGGATTGCCGATGGCGATGACCGGATCGCCGACCCTGAGGCGTTCCGCATCGCCGAATTCGATGAAGGGAAGGGAACCTTCCGGCCTGATCCGCAGCACGGCTATATCGGAACGCCTGTCTGAAACCAGGATCTCGGCCACATAAACGCGCCCGTCGATGAGGGCCACCAGGACGCCTTCGGCATCAGCGACGACATGGTGATTGGTGACGATCACGCCATCGGCGCTCACAATGACGCCTGAACCCAATGAATTCTCGATGCGCTCCTGGCCATAGCCAAATAGAAGCGTGTCGCGGAACAAGCGCCAGAACGCTGAAGCATCGAGTGCCCGGGTGGCCGCGCGGGACCGCACGATTTTGCGGGCATAAATATTGACGACCGCCGGAGCCGCTTTCTCGATCAGGGGAGCGAATGAATAAGCCGGGAACCCGCCCGCCGGGGAGAGCGGCTCGAAATCCTCCGCTGCGACGGTGAGCGGACACAACAGCAGCAACGCCGCGATCGGTACGGCGATGCGGAACCATGTTCTTCGCAGGGGCATCGGGCGTCTCCCTACACCGCCGTCATCCGCCCCAGGGGAGATAGAGCGGCAACAAGATCATGGCGACGACGATCCAGAACAATCCCACCGAGTAATAGGCGGCGCTCCTGAAATGTCCGGTGATTCGGCGATCGGCGGGAAAATCCCGATCCTTGAACTGGCTGTAGATTTGCTTCCATAATTCCGCTGCCGTCCCGACATTTATCTGCTCGCATTTTTCGATGAAAGAACGCTCCGTATCGCCGCGCGGCCTCCGGCGCAGATAGTCGCGGTAGAAGTCGTATCCCAGCATAAGTTCAATAAAGATGATACGCGGATAAAGCCAAACCACGCCGCGGTCGATGATGAGAACCACCCGATATGCAAACCATACGATCAACGAGGCGGTAAAGGCGGCGGCAAACAGCAGCGGCTTGCTCGACAGGTCCAGGCTCAAGAACAGAATCAGCCAGAAATAACCGTGCGCGACCACATGGCCGAAAGCGTACCAGACATTATAAGAGCGAATTACCGCAAGACGCTGGTTGTGAAGGACCCGGTATTCGGTCTCATAGCTCACTGTGACCCCGGATGGCTGCCCCGGTTTCTGCGCAACTTTCGCAATGGCCATGGCCACTCACTATTCCCGCCGCATTTCCGCGCTCGTGTTCAAGTTGATCCAATTTTGACTTGCTGGCAAGCTCTCCCGCGGCAGGAGGCGGCATAAAGCCGGAGGCATAATGAAAGCCATCCCGCGCGGCGTCTGGGTTTTGGGGTTCGTCAGCCTGTTCATGGATGTCTCCTCGGAGATGATCCACTCCCTGCTGCCGCTCTTCGTGGTCGGAACCTTGGGCGCCAGTGCCGTTATGTTGGGACTTATCGAAGGCATCGCCGAAGCTACCGCGCAAGTTTCCAAGCTTTTTTCCGGCGTGCTGAGCGACCGCTGGCGCAACCGCAAGCGTCTGGCCCTTGCAGGCTACGGACTTGCCGCCGTGGTGAAGCCGCTGTTTCCGCTGGCCACAAGCGTCGATGCCGTGTTCATCGCCCGTTTTGCCGACCGCATCGGCAAGGGTATTCGCGGCGCGCCCCGCGATGCCATGGTAGCCGATATGACACCCCCGCAATCGCGGGGCGCGGCATACGGCCTCCGCCAGTCGCTGGATACGGTGGGGGCCTTCCTGGGGCCGCTTCTGGCC
>JBOHKD010000172.1:0-3924 GCA_050728895.1 Aestuariivirga sp. | reverse complement strand
ACCTCCAAATGCTTGAGTTCGCGATTGACTGACGCTGGCATTGGCGCGATGGTTTGGTACTCAATGGCCAGCGGCCTTTGGGGTGGATGAGTGACAATGCTTCACGGATCGTGGCCCGATCCGGCCATAAGTTTTCGCCGTTGGTCCCGGCATCATCGCGAGCTATATTCTCGGAGGTGTCGATAGACCCAGTTACAGCCTCCCCGAAGGCCCCAGCGCTTCCACCGCTGGGGCCTTGTTCCTTCCGAGCAGTGGTCATGACACTGGCCCTCTGGCTTCGATCCACGCCCGTACATCGGCGGCGCGATAGCGGACACTCTTGCCGACCTTTAGGAAGGGCGGGCCGATCCGCTTGGAGCGATAGGTCTCAAGGGCCTTCTGAGAAAAGCCCGTCATCTGTGAGACTTGGGCGGCGGTGAGGAACTCAGGGGTTACTGGCTGTTCGCCAGAGCGGAACATTTCGGCCAGCCGCATGGCAACGGCTCCGGCAATATCCTCCGCGTACGGATTGATGGGAGTCATAGCTGTATTCCCGATGGAGGTTGATCATTGCCAGTGCAGCCTCAGTACTGTCTGACTTCCCATCGGTGCGCAGGGACGCTACCCCGCTGCGCTATTGTGAATGAGCCTGTATTATCCTGCGTCGGCTCGACCGTTACCATGAGACCTTTTGATCTGAGAAAGTCTCATCGGCGCTATTAGTAACGCCAATAGGCCCGAAAGTAAACCCTCTTACACCGCCTATAGGGCGGTCGCGTGGATAGCCCAGAAAGTTCAGAGAGATATCACCTGGCTTGCTTCTGGCCGCCCTCAAGAAGCTCGAAAATGGCAGCGGTCATCCGCTCCTGTTCCTTGAGCAGCGTGTCGAACAGCGCGCTCTTGTGAATGTACACACCATCAATGCCGGGCACAGTATGGTCCAAAAGGAGGCGGGCGTTCACTGGGTCGATACCAATGCGCTGTGCGATAGTCCTGTAGGTGTGGCGCAGGATGTGGCCCGTCTCCGAAGGGAGGGACTTTTCCTTCCAGACCTGAGTGGCGATCACTTCGCCGGTCTTGCTGGACCGCGTGGGGAACAGCCATGAAGCCTTGGGGAACAGGACTTCGCTGGTCTTCATTGCTCGCTTCACAATCTCCACCATCGCATTCGACAGCGGCAGGTCGAATGCGCGGCCAGATTTCATGCGGGGCAGAGAAATAACTTTTTCTTTGAGATTCACCCAATCTCTCCGAATTGAGACCAGCGTGCCGGGACGGAGCCCAGACAGGAGCCCAAGCGTATGCATGTCGCGGCGCAAGGAGTTGGACAGAGCTTGGACGCGCTTCCACCAATCGGGGAGGTCATCAGGCATGAGGACGCGGTTGCTTGCGCGCTCCTTGTTGAAGGTGATCGCCGCAACCGGATTGCCGGGCAGGGCGTCCGGGTTGTCCACCACCTTCATTGCGAAATTATAGGCCGCGCGGAAATCGCGCAGGATTTGATTGGCGGAGCGTGGTCCGTGGTCGCGTGTGATGCGCTGGTGATCCTCGCGGGCAATTGACCGCTTGATCTCAGCAATCGGCAGTTCCTTCCACTTGGAGAGGTAACGGGACAGCCGCTTCATCATGTCGGCAATCGACCGCTCGGCACAGTCCCGGGCACGCATGTCGTCGGCATACTCATCGAACATTCGCTGGACGGTCCACGTGCCCGCGTCCGCCGCAGCAGTACCCGGCTTGGCATTGGGATCGATGCCGCGCTTGATCTGATCCAAGACCTTCGCTGCACGGCTCCGCGCCTCATCCAGAGTCATCTCATCGGTGGAGCCCAGCGTGTGGCGCACTGTTTTGACCAGCTTCCGCCGCCCCCGCTGCCCCTGCCAGAGGTCGCGCTGGACCTTGTAGGACTTGCTGCTCTTGTTCACTGCGATCAGCAGCCCGGCCAGCTTCGCGTCCCGGATGACCGTGGGCTTTCCTTCGAACCGGAGGCCCCTGACGAGCCCTTCTGTCAGCTTCTCTGGCATTCCTTGCCGCCCTTCCGAACCGTGTACACGCCCCATTCCGAACCGTATTCGAACCGGGTGATCGAAGGGCTCGGGAGGGCTTCTAGGGGGAAGATAGCGGAGAAATGCCTATATTCATAGGGTTTCTGGTGGCTAGATAGGGAACAATAGGGGTAAGGTTTACCGACTTCTAAGCACTAGGTCGCAGGTTCGAATCCTGCCGGGGTCGCCATTATTGACTCGGAGAATTGAGCAGCAATATCCGCAATTCATCCGTGGGGTAGAAATCCTTCTTGCGCACCTCGAATTGCGTCGGCGAAATTTTCTTCACGCCGTCCATGCAGAAGCTGACGATCGCATCGGGGGCACCCTTGTCCACCACCAGGCGGAAATCGCCGATGGCGCCTTGCCAGTTGGCGCCCGTTGTGAGGATATATTCGATGGTCCGCTGCATCAAATAGGGGCTGTCCTTCGAACCGCCCGCGATTTTTTTGGTAATGGCCTTGGCGGTGCCGCCATCGATGCAATAGTTCCTCGCGAGGCTGCCGTCATTGTTGGCCTCCTCGTAATAAAAGGTGGCGCCAACGGCTGGCGTATAGGTGTGGGCGACAGCAAGCGGCGCCTTGGCCGGGAATTTCTGCTGCCAGTAGTAGGTCGATTTGAGCGACCAGGCGGGCAAGGCGCCGCCATCGAAATTAACGGCCGCTCCCATGGCGATGAGCGGCCCAAGTTTTTCGCGGGGGATTGCGGCGAGTGCCGCTCGCGTTTCATCGGCCAGCGGATTGAACGGCAGGCCAAGCGCCGTAACCAAGTCCGTCACGTCGAGTCCGCCGCTAAGTGCCCGCATCTCAAGCGTGGGCTCGACTTTCACGCCATCCACCGTGACGGCGAAGTTCATGAAGTTTTCCTTGTTGCGCTCGGGCACCGAAATATCCGACTCCAGATACTGCTGGGGATCGATCCGCGGCATGGGGAAGGCCACGAGATAGGTGCGGTCCTCGGCATCATTGTTGCGGAACACATAGTTCACGCGCACCTCATCGGCCGAGACGAAGAGATCCTCCTTCTCCATGGTGATCGTATCGGCCCTGACCAGGATGAGACCGCCCGTACCCAGCGTCGCAATCGAATCATTGGCGGAAACCGGCAGGGCGAGCGCCGCCGAGAGCAGCAAGGACGCGGCGAACAGACGGTTCATGGCGTGGCTCCTTGCCACTACCGGCGTTCGATTTCGTGCCGAGCGGCCTGGGAGAGAAAGGCGGACCTCGTGAGTTTGCGTTCCTTCGCCGTTTTGTCGATGGCGCGGAGCATGCCGCGCTCCATGGTGATGTTGGCGCGCACCACCCGATTTTCGTTATCAATCAAGGGCACGGCAACCAGAAATGCGCCCTCCGCGAGATCGGCGAGGACCGCCTTGTCTTTGCGGATTTCTCCAATGCCGCGCGGTGCGGGAAGCGCGGAATCCTCGGCAAACAGATCCAGCGCCTCGATGGCGTTCGGCACCAGATCATCCATCCGGTCGGCGGCCGAATAGCAGCCTGGCACGTCCGGGAAACGAACACCGAAGGCGGATTTCTGCTCTTTATGGACGACGGCGATATAGTAGCGCATGGCAATCTCTTTCAAATCCAGTTACCGCGAACTAAGCGGCTAATACTCCTTCTCCCCTCGCGGGAGAAGGAGGGACCCGCGCCGCGAGGGAGGATGAGGGGACCCGGTCTATCAACTCTGGTCCCGATCCCCTCACCTTCCCATGCTTTGCATGGGCCCCTGCCTCTCCCAAGGGAGAGGAAAATCACTGCGTCAAAAAATCCGCGCATTTGGGGGCGGGGAGATTGCCCCATGGCATGATCGGCACCGTCGAGGTCGAGTTCTCCGGGCTGCCATCGATGATCTTGTCGGTGTAGCTCAAGTAAACCAGCACATTGCGCTTGGCATCGCA
>JBOHKD010000171.1:0-3931 GCA_050728895.1 Aestuariivirga sp. | reverse complement strand
AGAAAGGGGCCCGTTTCACGAAGTGAAATGGGATAGATGAGGGCGCTTCGCGGCAATTGCCCTCACCTTCCCAATCGCGCTGCGATTGGGTCCCTTCCTCTCCCGCTTCGCGGGAGAGGACAATTCGTGCGGACGTTTCGCCGCATCGTCACTTGCTCACAAGATTCTTTGGATATTTCAGGGCTTTAGATTTCAACCCATTTCTTGACACAAAAAAGTCGCGCACCTATGGTGCCCGCGATTTCGGGGGGTGTGCAGCAATTATGACCGGCCCCGAAGAAAAGCCGGCATTGGATCGGCTGGCGGAACTGGAGCGGCGGTTGGCGGCGCAGCGCGGAGCAGCGGGGCCGGATACACAGGAAGGTTCTGCCGCGGGCTTGGCCATGCGGGCGGTGACCGAACTTCTGGTCGGGCTCGTGGTGTGCATGGTAGGAGGTTATTTTGCCGATAAGTATCTCGGCACCACACCGTGGATCATGCTGGCGCTCATGCCATTCGGCCTGGCGGCGGGGATAGTGAATGTAATGCGCCTCGCCAACTCCAAACAGGCGAAGGATGTTTTCGGCGACGGCGGCGCGGTGGCGCCGTCCGTCAAGGACGATGATGAGGATTGAACGTGGTGACAACAACGGAAACTGAAGCGGGTGCCGCCCATGGCGAGAAGGTCATCGACCCCATCCATCAGTTCGTGATTACGCCGCTGTTCGGCGATGGCCCGCTCGGCATTTTCACGTTCACCAATTCCGCACTGTGGGCCGTTATCGCGGTGACTTGCGCCGCGCTTCTCTTCCTGCTGGCGCCGGCCAACCTCGTTCCCACCAGGCTGCAATCGGTTGCCGAGGGCATCTACGAAGTCGTCGATAACATGACGCATGAAATCCTGCATGACAATGCGCGGCGCTACTTCCCCTTCGTGCTCACCCTCTTCGTCTTCATCCTGTTCGCCAATGTGCTGGGGCTCGTTCCCTATGCCTTCACGGTGACAAGCCACATCATCATCACGCTGGCCCTGGCGCTCACCGTTTTCATCGGCGCCACCGTCATCGGCTTCATCCGCAATGGTTTTGGTTATCTCAAGCTGTTCATGCCCTCGGGCGTTCCGGCATTACTGCTGCCGCTGGTCGTGGTGATCGAGATCGTGTCTTACTTCATCCGTCCCATGAGCCTGTCGATCCGGCTTTTCGCCAATATGATGGCGGGCCACATGATGCTCAAGGTGATGGCGGGTTTCGTGGTCATGCTCGGCGTTACTGCCGGCTGGCTGCCGCTCGCCGCCATGGTGGGCCTCATGGGCCTGGAGCTTCTGGTGGCGGCGCTTCAGGCTTACGTGTTTGCCCTTCTCACCTGCATGTATCTCAGCGATGCCATGCAAGTAGATCACTAACCGAAATCGAAAAACCCATCCATTCAACAGGAGAACCAAGATGGAAGTTGATGCAGCAAAGATGATCGGCGCGGGTATCGCCGCGGTGGCGCTGGGTGGCGCCGGTATCGGTATCGGCCACATTTTCGGCAATTACCTGGCGGGCGCGCTGCGCAATCCGGCTGCCGCGGCGGGACAGCGGGGCACGCTGTTTTTGGGCTTTGCCTTCGCCGAAGCGACGGGCCTCATCGGCTTCGCTGTCGCCATGCTCATCCTGTTCGGCTGATGCCGCAGCTCGATACATCGGCCTGGCCGACACAGCTTATCTGGCTCGCGATCACCTTCTTCGCGCTTTACCTCGTCATCTCGCGGCTGGCAATTCCGCGCATCGGCGGTGTTATCGAAAAGCGCAAGTCGACGATCGCAAGCGATATCGCTCAGGCCCATGCGCTTAAGGCCGAAACCGACGCCGCCATCCAATCCTATGAGGCGGCCTTGGGCGAGGCACGCGGCAAAGCCCAGGCCATCGCCCGGGACAACCGTAACAAGCTCAACGCCGAGATCGATGCCGAGCGCGGCAAGCTCGATCAAGCTCTTGGCGCCAAGGTCGCAGGCGCCGAAAAGCAGATTGCCGCCGCCAGGGACAAGGCACTTGCCGACATTAAGAGCGTTGCCGCCGATATCGCGGCCAATATCGTCAACACCTTGATCGGCGCCAGGGTGAGCAAGACCGCCGCGGCCGAGGCCGTCGCCAAGGCTGCCAAGCAAGGGGTACGGTGATGGAATTTTTCGGACACGCCGAAAGCTGGGTGCTCGTCGCCTTCTTCCTGTTCATCGCCCTCCTCGTTTATCTAAAGGTGCCCGCGATGCTGGCCCGCATGCTCGATGAGCGTTCGGCCGGGATCGCCAACAATCTGGCGGAAGCGGCCAAGCTTCGCGATGAAGCGCAAAGCCTGCTTGCGAGTTATCAAAAGAAACGGGTGGAGGCGGAAGCCGATGCCGCCAGTATCGTTGCCCAGGCCAAGGTCGATGCCGAAGAATATGCGGCGGAAGCCCACCGCAAGCTTTCCGAGACGCTGGAACGCCGCACAAGACAGGCCGAACAGAAGATCGCCCAAGCCGAAGCCCAAGCGGTAAAGGAAGTGCGTAATGCCGCCACTGATATCGCGGTCGCCGCCGCCACGCGGCTGGTCGCCGAAGCCGCCAAGGGTACCAAGGGTGCCTCGCTCATCACCGAGTCGATCGAAGCGGTGAAATCCCGCCTGAATTGATTCAGGCCCCGTTGAAGCACTCGCCGGTCCAGGGATTGAGCACGGGAACGCCGGTTCCAAGAAACGGTTTCACATCCCTTGTGGCAACATGGAGGCTGTGTTCCAGAGCCGTTGCGGCAATCAAAAGATCGGTTGCGGGCGCTGGCAATTGCTTGACTTGCATCTGCCTTGCGAGAACCCGCCAGCGCAAAAATACCGCTTCGCCAATTTCAGCCACGCGGCCGCTGAACCATGGCCGGATGATATTCTCAACCCACAATTCCAGATGCTGTGCTTCCGCTGGCGTGTTTTTGCCCAGAATGCCCAGCCGCAATTCTGCAATGTTGAGGGAAGACGTAAAAAGGCAATCGAGTTCGATCCCCGCAATCCAATCAACTACCGCCTTGGCGGGACGCGGACGGCGCATCTCGGATATCACGTTTGTATCTATGAGCCAGCGGATCACAAGTCGATATCGCGAAAGGTCGAATCCTTCTCTCTTTCCGGAAGATCGAAATCGGGGCCAGGATTGGCCTGTAGGGCTTTGACAAGATCGGCGCCTGTCAGTTTTTTTCCCGCTTCCGGCGCCTCGGGGGGAGAAGAAATCGTCACCGCCACCTTGCCATGCACCGTCACCGTCTGGGGCCCTTCGGTTTGGGCGCGGCGGACGACTTCGCTGAATTTCGCCTTGGCCTCTTGCAGGGACCAGACGCGAGTATGTTTGTTCATAGGTGAAATCTCAACTCTGACTAGTCAGACTAGTCAGAATTTGCGTCCCCGTCAACGACCTACTCCGCCGCTTCCATGTAGTTCGCCATGGGCGGGCAGGTACACACGAGGTTCCGGTCGCCGAAGACATTGTCGACGCGGCCAACAGGCGGCCAGTATTTGTCATTGGGGTAGCCTTTGAGCGGGAAGAAGGCTTTCTCCTTGGAATAGGGATGCTTCCAGTCGCCGAGCAGCAGGCGGTGGGTATGGGGCGCGTTCTTCAATACGTTATCGGTGCGATCCGCCTTGCCCTGCTCTACTTCGGCAATCTCCTTGGCGATCTCGATCATGGCGTCGCAGAAGCGGTCGAGTTCGCGCTTTCCTTCCGATTCCGTCGGCTCGATCATCAGCGTATCGGCGACGGGGAAAGACATGGTGGGCGCGTGGAAGCCATAATCCACCAAGCGCTTGGCGACATCCTCGACGCTCAAGCCGGCGCGCTCCTTCAGCCAGCGGAGATCGATGATGCATTCATGGGCGATGTAGCCGCCGGGCCCTGTGTAGACGATGGGAAAATGCGGCGCGAGCCTTCTCGCCATGTAGTTGGCAT
>JBOHKD010000170.1:0-3938 GCA_050728895.1 Aestuariivirga sp. | reverse complement strand
GGACGAGGAGCGCTATCAGGCGTTGATCAAGCGTCTCGACATCCGCCGCTAGCGCGCCGGATCACACATTTCGAGCAGGCGGATCACCATGACCGCCCGCAAATCCCCCAAACCATGCGGTCCAGCAATAGGGCGGGACCGAGGAAGCCCAAGAGGGGATGCCGGCCATTCATGTTAGTGGCGGCGAAGGGCAGCAAGGATAAGAACATGTTTAATATCGACGTTGAAGAACTCGACTGGGGCGGCAAGCGCCTTCGCTTCGAAACCGGGCGCATGGCCCGTCAGGCCGATGGCGCCGTGCTGGTGACCTATGGCGAAACCACTGTGTTGGCAACCGCAGTCGCGGCGCGTACCGAGAAGCCGGGGATCGACTTCTTTCCGCTCACTGTCAACTATCAGGAAAAGACTTTCGCGGCCGGCAAAATTCCCGGCGGCTATTTCAAGCGTGAAGGCAGGCCCACGGAAAAAGAAACGCTGGTATCGCGGTTGATCGACCGTCCGATACGCCCGCTGTTTCCGGCGGGATTCCGCAACGAAACGCAAGTTATTGCCACGGTGCTCTCTTACGATCTCGAAAATGACAGCGATATCGTGGCGCTCATCGGTGCTTCGGCCGCTCTCACGCTGTCGGGCATTCCCTTCATGGGTCCGGTGGGCGGCGCCCGCGTCGGCGTTATCGACGGCGCATATGTGCTGAACCCGACTCAGGACCAAATGAAGACCTCCGCTCTCGATCTCGTGGTCGCCGGCACCCATGACGCGGTGCTGATGGTCGAGTCGGAGGCCAAGGAACTCTCGGAAGAGATGATGCTGGGTGCCGTCATGTTCGGTCATGCCGGTTTCCAGCCGGTGATCGACGCGATCATCCGTCTTGCTGAACGCTCATCGCGGCCGCCGCGTGATTTCACGCCACCGGACGAGGAGGCGCTTTATGCCAAGGTGAAAAAATTGGCGGAGGCTGAGGTCCGCGCCGCCTATGCTATCGTCAAGAAGGAGGCCCGTGTTGAATCCATCGCCAAGGCGAAGGACAAGGTTTTAACCGCGCTTGCCGTGGAAAACGGGCCTGCGCCGCAAAAAGTAGGCGATGCCTTCAAGCATCTTGAGAAAGACGTGGTCCGCAACGCCATCCTCGATACCGGGCACCGCATTGACGGGCGCGATACCAAGACGGTGCGGCAGATCGTGGCGGAAGCCTCCGTGCTACCGCGCACGCATGGTTCGGCGCTCTTTACCCGCGGCGAGACGCAGGCCCTGGTGGTGACAACGCTCGGCACCGGCGAAGACGAGCAATATGTCGATTCGCTCGACGGCACCTACAAGGCCACCTTCATGCTGCATTACAACTTCCCGCCCTTCTCGGTGGGCGAAGTGGGCCGCATGGGAGGCGCGGGCCGGCGTGAAATCGGCCATGGCAAGCTTGCCTGGCGCGCCATTCACCCGATGCTGCCGCCAGCCGACCAGTTCCCCTACACCATCCGCGTCGTTTCGGAGGTGACCGAATCGAACGGCTCCTCTTCGATGGCGACGGTATGCGGTTCATCGCTGGCGCTGATGGATGCAGGCGTGCCGCTGAAGGCACCGGTCGCGGGCATCGCCATGGGTCTGATCAAGGAAGGCGATCGCTTTGCCGTGCTGTCGGATATTCTGGGCGACGAGGATCATCTGGGCGACATGGATTTCAAGGTGGCCGGCACATCCAATGGCGTGACCGCGCTGCAGATGGACATCAAGATCACCGGCATCACCGAGGAGATCATGAAGGTGGCGCTGTGGCAGGCCAAGGACGGCCGCATGCACATTCTCGACAAGATGGCGGAGGCGCTTGAGAAAGCCCGTCCCGGTCTTGGCGAACATGCGCCGCGCATCGAAACTTTAAAAATCCCCACCGACAAGATCCGCGAAGTGATTGGTACCGGTGGCAAGGTCATCCGCGAAATCGTGGAAAAGACCGGCGCTAAGATCGACATTCAGGATGACGGCACCATCAAGGTGGCATCCGCCTCGGGGGCTGCGATCGCCGCCGCCCTCAAGTGGATCAAGGGAATCGTGTCCGAGCCGGAAGTTGGCGAAATCTATGACGGCAAGGTCGTCAAGGTCGTGGACTTTGGGGCGTTTGTAAACTTCTTCGGTGCCAAGGACGGCCTGGTTCATGTATCCGAGTTGGCGCCGCGCCGCGTCAACAAAGTCTCCGATGTGGTCAACGAGGGCGATGCCGTGAAGGTCAAGCTCTTGGGCTTCGACAACCGCGGCAAGGTTCGCCTCTCGATGAAGCAAGTCGATCAGGTGACGGGTGAGGACTTGTCGAAGAAGCAGGCCGAAGAAGCCCCGGCGGATCAGGCCGTCAACGCGGATTGATCACCCGTAAGCTGATGAATTGAAGGGCGCGGAAGGAAACTTCCGCGCCGTTTTGTTTGGCGCGGGGATGACTTTCGGCACCGATGTGGCCGATATCGCTGAAACAAGCTTCGATGGCGGGATTGCATCGTTGACATCGGCGATCATCACGCCAATTATCTGCAAGAGCAGATGGATCGTGGCGGCTTGCTGTTGCGGGCGCTCACTTGGGATGCCGAGGAGGAAAAGCGCGCTGTCGGAATCCTGCGAAAACTTTCAGGTCGCGATAGCGCATTGCCAGCCGCCGCCCGATAGACATGTTTGGGTTTGTTGATATGCAGCCTCGGAAAAACGGAAGCAACGCCGGCGAAACGGCCGTACATAAAGATGATGATGTAGCGAGTCATAAAAACGAACGGATTCTTCTGTGGAGCAGCAATCTCTGGTCGCTTGGCGAAGGCCTCCTCGGCCCTTTATTCGCTGTGTTCGCGCAACGCATCGGCGGCAATATTCTGGATATCACCTGGGCCTGGGCGATCTATCTCGGAATGACGGGTTTACTCACCATTGTTTCCGGCGGCGTCTCCGACCGCATCTGGCAATGGTGCGGGCGGGAAAGAATGCTTGTCGCGGGCTATGCGCTCAATGCGTTGTGCACGTTTGGATATCTTTTTGTACATACACCCCGAGACCTGTTTCTGGTTCAAGCCGGGCTTGGAGCAGCGTTGGCCCTTTCAAGTCCGACGTGGTCGGCGCTCTACGCGCGCTATTCTCCCGGTGAAAAGGCGGCGGGTTATACATGGGGCCTGGTTGCCGGCCTGCAGCGTCTGATCTTGGCCATGGCGATAATCGTAGGGGGATACATCGTCCAAAACTATTCCTTTAACGCGCTGTTTATAACGATGGGCACCGTACAAGTCTTTGCAACACTCTATCAGGCGCAAATTTTGCGAAGGTCGTTGCATTAGAACGAAGTTGCTGTTGATTGAATCGCAACCGGACCCTACCCCTAATTGTCATTGCCAGTCCCCGGACTTGTTCCGGGGACCGGCGATGACAGGTTTGGTTGAGCCGCGCTTTTTACTGGCAGAGGCGATAATTTTGACTTTTTCCATGCATGCCCAGGTCGAAATGAAAGTGAGAGGCATGCGCCGCATTCGACCCCGGGCCAAGCACCGTGCTGAAATAGCCGCACGCCGTGGTCCTCAAGCTCCGAAGGACCTGAAATGACGGAGACGCAGGATTGCCCGCATCCGCGATCTGGATAGCCCGGCCGTCGGCCGCGGTGAACGTGGTAATGTCCACGGCATTGCCGAAGGCGTGCTCGCTCAACTTCGCCGATGTCTCGCCATTGCGGCTACGGCATTCATAACCCGGCCCCGTGGAGATCTTCGTCAACTTCATTTCCAAATGCGTGGAAACCAGGGCCGCACCCGTGCCGGACAGCCACAGGGTGAACTGGCGGGCGAACCGGCAGCTGAGAATCGGCGCATCGGGCAAAGCAATCTTTCCCGAAGTTGCCGCAATGGCATGAAGCTGGACCGGAACCTCGACACGGCAGCCCGGCGTGCCCGCAGATACCGGGACAATCTCGAACTCCACGC
>JBOHKD010000169.1:0-3945 GCA_050728895.1 Aestuariivirga sp. | reverse complement strand
TACCAAGGTACTTATTGTAGGGGGTGGACCCGGCGGCTATGTCGCGGCGATCCGCGCCGGACAGCTCGGGCTCGACGTTGTCTTGGTTGAAGAGGCCGCACTCGGTGGCACCTGCCTCAATGTCGGCTGCATTCCGTCGAAGGCCCTTATCCACGCCGCCGAAGCCTACGAACAAGCGCAGTCGCCCCGGTTCGGACTCAGCATTAAGCGCGCCAGCCTCGACTTCGCCCAAACCGTCGCGTGGAAGGACGGCATCGTCGCGCGGCTCACCGGCGGGGTTGCGGGTCTTGTGAAGAAGGCGGGCGTCAAGACGCTGAGAGGGCGTGCTATGGTCATCGACGGCAAGAGCGTCCGCGTCGAGACCGGCACCGGGTCTGAAACGATAAGAGCCGAGCACATCATCCTGGCGACCGGCTCCGAACCCGTCGCACTGCCGGGCGTTTCGTTCGGCGGCCGGGTTATTTCGTCGACCGAGGCCCTGTCGCTGCCGGAAATCCCGAAACGGCTGACCGTGGTGGGTGCGGGCTATATAGGCCTCGAGCTCGGCATCGCCTATGCGAAATTAGGTACGAAGGTCACCGTCGTCGAGATGGCGGGACGCATTTTGCCGCTGTATGACGCCGAACTGACGCGGCCCGTGGAGCATCGGCTTGGCGTGCTGGGTGTCGAGGTGCTCGCCGGCGCCAAGGTCATGGGACTGAATGCACGCGGCGACGCCGTAGTTGTCGAACAGAGCGGCGGCCTTCGTGAACTTCCGGCCGACAAGATTCTGGTGGCGGTTGGCCGAAGGCCGCGCACCCGCGGATTCGGCCTTGAGCAACTCGATCTGGCGATGAGCGGACCCTTCATCCGCATCGACGAACGATCGGCAACCTCCATGCGCAATGTCTGGGCCATCGGCGATGTTACCGGCGAGCCGATGCTCGCTCATCGTGCGATGGCGCAAGGCGAAATGGTGGCCGAGATCATCGCCGGCCATCGGCGCGCCTTTGACAAGCGCGCCATCGCTGCCGTGTGTTTCACCGATCCGGAGATCGTCTCCGCCGGTTGGTCGCCGGAGGAGGCGAAAGCCGCCGGGCATGAGTTGCGCATCGGCCGGTTCCCTTTCATGGCCAACGGCCGCGCCATGACGCTTCAGGCCGAGGAAGGCTTTGTCCGGGTGACCGCGCGCGCCGACAATCACATGATTCTCGGTATTCAGGCCGTCGGAGCAGGCGTTTCCGAACTCTCCAGCGCCTTTGGGCTTGCGCTTGAAATGGGCGCCACGATCGAAGACATCACGGGAACGATCCACGCCCATCCAACCCTCGGCGAAGCGTTTCAGGAAGCGAGCTTCCTGGCGCTCGGTCACGCCTTGCATCTGTGAAAATGTGCCAGTTAATCGGTTGGAGCATGTTCCTGTCGCCAAAGTGTGTACACTTTGGCGGAACATGTTCTAGCGAACTTCGTCCAACATCGCCTCGATCATCGGGCGGACGCTGAGCAGCAGGGCGTCGGCCATCGCCGCGTGTCCTTCCGCCGTCGGGTGAAGTGCTCCGGTTGTTTCGGCGAACACGCCGGCCGACGTTTCCTCATCTATCTTTCCAGCTCGATCAATGACTTTTTGATTGATCACCATATAGGCGTCATTGAAGGTTCGAACCCAGCGCTGGCGCGACGCATAGGGAAAATTCTCCGTGGCGGGATTATAGGGCCGCCAGTCGCGGGCCTTGCCGGACCAGCTCGATTCGCATGTCGCGGTGTCGCGCTCGGCTTTGCCCCAGCACGGAATGATGAGAGCCTCGGCGGGATCGTTGGCGAGCTTTAAATTGCGGGCGCAGAATCCATGGCCTTCAAACATTTTGTCGGCGTAGGAATGCCCGGCGAAAGTCCATCCATGATCTTCCGCCAGCTCGCGCATGCGCAAAAACAATTTGGAAAATCCCCCACGCACCGAAGCAAGGCGATCGGCGTCGGCGACCAGCCAGGAGGAAAACATGTCGAGCGACTGGTTTGCCGGAAAGCGATCCTCGGGCCCGTCGCTGCCGTCATAGGCTTCGCAAAGTCCGCCCCGTTCATTGGTCACCAGATCGGGATAGGCTGTCAGAATAATACGCGAGGGATCGAAAACGCCATCATCGGCGGAGTATAGCGGGAGTGCGGTTTCGAACGCCTTGGCAAGCCTCGCATAGGCATCGGGCAGAACCTCGCGCATTCCGGCGGCGAATTCCTCGGCGGAAACCGTGGCGCCGAAGAATTCGGCTATCGTTGAAGAAACGCCGCCGCGCAGGCTTGCCCATGCTATGACGCTGGAAAATCCGATGTCATTGCCGCCGGTCGACAAGAAAACGAAGTCGAGGTTGCGGCGGAATTTGTTTTCCGGACATTTCCAGAGACCCCGTTTTTGTTCCGGTTTTTCAGCGCAAAGATCGCGCAGCAGACGATAGATCTGCGAGTCCTTGGCTCCGCCCGAAAGCAGCCGGACAGCAGCCGGGGAAGCGGCATCGGTTGTCGCCTCCCATTCAACATAGGATTGGGCTGCGAGAATACCTTCATCGATACTGGCGCCCGAGCAACTGTAATCGAGGAAGGTGACAGCAAGCCGCCGGTTCTCCACGGCGATCTGCAGGCTGGCGCGAAGCTGCTGGCCATAGAGCGAACGGTGGCACAATTGATCGGTCCAGGATGCCGATCCCCCCACATGATTTTCCAGGCGAAGAGGATAAAGATTGCGGTAGCGCTTGGCATCGCCGAATTCCGCCGAACGGTTGGGATTTCCTTCACCGGAAGCAAAACTGTCGCCCAATCCTGCAACAAGGATATCGCGAACTGTCGCGGTGACGGTAATCGGCTGTTCGCCCACCACATTGACGGAGATTTCGGTCACACCCGGATAGGGCAACGCAATCTCAGCCCCGCTTACCGGTTCGGCGCAGCTTGCGATCGCCACCAGTTGGCCGCCGATCCGCCATTCACATTTTGCCGAGACCGGCAAAGCGGCGGCACCGGTGCTTGCAAGCCAAAGTTCGATCTCGTGGCGCGTGGGAGTGAGATAGTTCTCGATGCCGCCGCAGGCTTCGTAACGGCGCTCTTCGGAATCGTAACATAGGCCGCCTTCGCCCCGCGCTGCCCAGCCCCGCCAATCGAAATCGTCCCGCAGGCGATCGCTGAACGGCACTCGCCTGTCATTGAGCACGTGTTCGGTACCTATGACCGATGTGCGATTGAGAAGGTCTGCCCGGCCGTCTTCGGAAAGCCCGAGCCTTCCCGCTTGAAAGACATATTGGCGCCAGGCGCTCTCATGCAGCTTGAACAATGCCGGATCGCGAAACAGGCGGAAGCGGTTTGCGACCTGCCATTCGATCCTGAAATTCGAACTGTCGAGGGTTTGCGCGCGCGCTTGCTCCCAAGGCGCAGCGAGCAGCAGAATCAGAAGCCAGGGCGAAACGATTTTTCTCATGGGCCGGTTTCTTGCCTCAAAACCGGGCCAAGTTGAGGCAAGAATCTCTATTCGTCATGCCCGGACCTGTTCCGGGTATCTTCTTTCGCGAAGCCCGGACGAAGAAGATGGCCGTGACGATGCACGGCCATGACGAGAGGAGAATGTAGTTCAGGCGCTCAGCACATGGCCTACAAAGGGCAGTTCGCGGAACTGGTGAGCCATGTCCATGCCGTAGCCGACCACGAATTTGTCGGGACAGATGAAACCCTGGAAATCCGCCTTGAGATTTGCCGCGAGGTGGCCGGGCTTATTGAGGAGAACGGCGGTCAGGACATTGGCGGCACCCCGGGCCGCGATCAGATCCTTGGCGAATGCCAGGGTGCGGCCGGATTCGAGGATGTCGTCGATGAGCAGGACGTCGCGCCCCTTCACCTCCGACTCGACATCGCGCAGCACCTCCACATGGCCCGAGGATTTCGTCGTAGCCCGGTAACTCGCGAGGATCATGAAATCCACTTCCGGGG
>JBOHKD010000168.1:0-3954 GCA_050728895.1 Aestuariivirga sp. | reverse complement strand
GCAGCGATCACCGCGTCATACTGGCCCTTGTCGCTCTGGCGGAGGATTTCACCTTCCCGCGACAAATCTGGCTGATAGAAGAAATGGATTTTTCCCGTTTCGAGTTTTGCTCCCTGGGCAAGCGGCCCTTTGTGGAAAACCCCACCCTTGGACTCGATATAGAGGCGCACTTCCGAATGGTCGGGCTTGCCCTTGCCATCGAATTTGAGCCCTATGAGATCGCAGACCAGCACCTTGTAGGCGCGGGCGGGATCGTCCTTGCGTTGACGAATGCCATTGGTTTTGGCCGCCGGAAAAGTCTCGCCGAGTTTGGCCAGCTCTTCCTCCAGCACCACGATCTTGGCGCGGTGCCAGGCATATTTCAAATTCTCGAACAAAGCGGAAATATCTTCGTTCGGGCGAATGCCGCCGATCCAGGCGCGATAATCTCCCGGCGTTCCCGGAAACGCGTTGATGTAGCGCGCCACATCGAGGCCCGGCTCGTGGGTGCCATTGGGATGGGTAATGCCGTCGTAAGCCAGAAGCTGCTTCGAGCGCGCCACGATGCGGGCGTGGATGGCAGCGTCGGCGATGTCCGGATCGTTGACCTGAAGCAAGGTCACCGCGGCACCGCGGTTTTCCGCATTGCCCACGCCAAGCTTGAACAAGGGATTGGCGGCGACCCAGTCGTTCACCGCCTGCCGGTTGGCGATCGAGCGCCGGTTCAGTTCGGCAACCGATCCAATGCGCTTCTCGGAGCGCAGCAGCCCGAAAGTTGTTTCAGCGAAAGCCAGTGTCGAGAAGGTGTTGACGACGCCACCCACCATCTTGTCCTGCTGTGGATCGTAGATGGGGCCGACCTTCACCGAGCGCTCGCCGGTGAGCGGCATCTTGGGGTCGACCGGAGGGGCGATCTTGAGCTGGCGGGGAATGGCCCATGAGGGCTGCTTCTGGTTTTTTTCGATGCGCTCCAGCGCTTGCGGCGTGAAGCTTGCGACATAATAGCCGGAAACACCGCCGACGGCTTTCTGGAACGGCAAGAACAGGCAACACTTGCTCATCACCTTGGCGACCACCGCCTCGCCCCATGGCATGGCGCCCAGCATGGAAGTGGCATCGAGCACCGCATGGTGCTCGGCCGGATTGCGGTCGATCCAATCGAGGAGATTGGCGATATCGGCGCTGGAATAGGTCGTGGCCCCCGTCGTCTCGTGACCCACGCCTACGAACAGCTTGATGCCCATGCGCTCCAGCGTGCCGGCGTCGGGGATCAGGCCTTCCTCGCCCGCGAAGTGCAGACGGCTCTCGTCGCCGTCCCTCGCATAGCGCATCATCTCGATAATTTGCGTGCCCCAGGATTGGCGGAAAAATCCGCCTGCCTTCGCCGCTGGCGACTCAGGTGCGGGCGTATCGACGAATACATGCTGGGCCTTGTCGTTGACCGTTATCAGGTGAAGCGCGCAGACGGTGAAGCCCGAATGGCCGCCGCCCAGCCCTACGGCCATTTTGTTGGCCTTGGGGAAACCGAAATAACGGTGAATCTCCCGCATCATGTCGAGCAGAAATTTGTCGGCGGGGTAACCGCGATGCATCGAGCGGCCGATTTCGGCGGCGGTGAAGGGCCCTACGTCACGCCCCGTGTCGTCGAGCTTGCGGTAATTGGTTTCCAGCCAGCGCTGGAATTCAAACCGCATCAGCCGCGCGTCCACTTCGTCGGCGGCCATGTCGGTAATCGGCCCCACGCCGAAAAACGGGTTTTTCGTCCGGAGCCGGGGCGGGCCACCCTTCGTGGCTTCCAGCGATGCCTCGCGCTGCTTTTTAAGGTCCACGGCCGTCGTCATTGATAGTCTCCCCCATGCGCTGCCGGGCGCAAACTAATGAAGCCGCTAACTGCCACGCGCCCGAAACCGCCGCAAGAGCCGCCGGTTCCGTCACAAACTTACAACCGCTGTGAATTGGTGAGCCCGGCGCGGATCGAACGCGCGACCTACTGATTAAAAGTCAGACGCTCTACCACTGAGCTACGGGCCCCTCGCTGGTCTTAACCCTGCGTGAAAGCGGGCGGACCATAGTTGCGAAGGGCAGGGCCGGTCAATAGCGGGAACGTAAGGTTAACGCCCCCGTCACAATATCGCCGCTGCGGTCCGGTTCATGCTTTGCTCCTTGGGGAGAATCCTGAAATGATACGGCAATCGTGACGGACACAGCAATCATCGTGCTGGCGGCGGGCAAGGGCACCCGCATGAAATCGGCGAGGCCCAAGGTTCTTAATCTTGCGGCGGGCCGGAGCCTGCTGGCCCATGTGTTGCACGCCGCCCATGCGCTTAACCCATCGAAAACCGCCATCGTCGCCGGCCCCGGCATGGACGGCCTCGCCGGAGAAGCCATGGCGGTAATCCCCAATGCGGCCATCGTTATTCAGGAGGAGCGCCTGGGAACCGCCCACGCCGTCGCCATGGCGAAGCAGGCGATGACCGGCTTTTCCGGCACCGTGCTGGTGCTCTATGCCGATGTGCCGCTGATCCGGCCGGAAACCATCAAGGCGCTTGCCGCAAAACTCTCGCCCGCTTGTCCCCTGGCCGTGCTCGGCTTCGAGGCGGTAAACCCCCATGGCTATGGCCGCCTTTTGCGCGATGCCGCGGGCAACATCGTGGCGATCCGTGAGGAACTTGATGCATCGCCCGAGGAGCGATCCATAACGCTCTGTAATTCCGGCATTATGGCGGGTTCCTCCGCAATCCTCTGGAAACTCTTGCCGCGCATCGGCAATGCCAATGCCAAGCGCGAGCATTATCTGACCGACCTCGCGGGGCTAGCCGTGGCCGATGGCCACAAGCTGGGTTTAGCCATTTGCCCGGAAAGCGAGGTCAAAGGTGTCAACGATCATCTCCAGCTTGCCGCCGCCGAGGCCGAATTCCAGACCCGCATCCGCTTACGGCACATGCGGAACGGTGTCACCCTCAAGGCTCCCGAAACGGTGTTCTTTTCCGCCGACACCGTCATCGGACAGGATGTGACGATCGGGCCCCATGTGGTTTTCGGCCCCGGTGTCACGGTGGCCGGCAATGCCGAAATCCTTAGCTTCTCCCATATCGAGGGCGCCAGCATCGGCGCGGGCGCCCGCATCGGCCCCTATGCCAGGCTTCGGCCCGGCGCCGAGATCGGTGAGGGCGCCCATATCGGCAATTTCGTCGAGGTGAAGAAGGCCGTGATCGGCCAGGGTGCCAAGGCCAATCATCTGTCCTATATTGGCGACGCGAAGGTGGGCGCCAATACCAACATCGGAGCAGGGACCATCACCTGCAATTACGATGGCCATAAAAAGCACCTGACAGAAATCGGAGAGAATGTTTTCGTGGGCTCGAACACGGCCTTCGTGGCGCCGGTAAAGGTGGGCGACGGCGCCAATATCGCGGCGGGCAGCGTCATCACCAAGGAGGTGCCGCCCGATGCTCTCGCCATCACCCGTGCCGAACTGCTGATCCACGATGGCTGGGCCGCCAAATATCGCGGCATCAAAAAGGCCCGCAAGGCCGTCAAGACCAAGGGTTGAAGGAGAACAAACGCCATGTGCGGCATCGTCGGAATTCTGGGCAAGGAGGCGGTCGCCAACGGCATCGTCGAGGCCCTGAAACGGCTCGAATACCGGGGCTATGACTCAGCCGGTGTCGCCACCCTTGAGGATGGCGGCATCGAGCGTCAGCGCGCGGTCGGCAAGCTGCGCAATCTGGCGGAGGTGCTCAGGCAACAGCCATTGATGGGCAACAGCGGAATCGGCCACACGCGCTGGGCCACGCATGGGAGCGTCACTGAAACCAATGCTCATCCTCACATCGCCGGCGATGTGGTTATCGTTCACAACGGCATTATCGAAAACTTCCGTATACTGAAGGAAGAACTGGAGGCAGGTGGCGCCATCTTCACCACCCAGACCGACACGGAAGTAGTGGCCCAGCTCATCGCCCGGGAACGAGC
>JBOHKD010000167.1:0-4004 GCA_050728895.1 Aestuariivirga sp. | reverse complement strand
TGTACCGCTATCTCTGGTCGAACGGCCCCAAGGAATGTCTGGAGTTCGCCGACTATTCTTTTGAAGAGCATTTCGGAAAACCCATCCCCTCCTATCCGCCGCGCGCCGTCTTGTGGGCCTACATCAAGGGACGCGTGGACAAGGCGAAGGTGCGCAAATGGGTGCGCTTCAAAACGCCGGTACGCATGATCGAGTGGGACAAGAAGAAAAAGAAATTCAACGTAACCGCACATGACCTCGTCAAGGACCGGATGTACACGGAGAGTTTCGACTATGCCGTCGTGGCTTCTGGCCACTTTTCGACGCCCAACGTGCCGGAGTTCGAGGGCATCAGAACTTTCAACGGCCGTGTGATGCACTCCCACGACTTCCGCGACGCGCTGGAGTTCAAGGACAAGGATATCCTCATCGTCGGCCGCAGCTATTCCGCCGAGGATATCGGTTCACAATGCTGGAAATATGGAGCGAGATCGGTCACGACCTCGTACCGTTCCAAGCCCATGGGCTTTAAATGGCCCAAGAACTTTGAGGAACGGCCGCTGCTGCAGAAGCTTGAGAACAAGACGGCGTTTTTCAAGGATGGCTCGTCGCGGGAAGTCGACGCGATCGTCCTGTGTACCGGTTACCTGCACCACTTCCCTTTCCTGCCCGACGATCTGCGGCTCAAGACGGCGAACCGCCTGTGGCCTCTCGGCATTTATCAGGGCGTCGTGTGGGAGGAAAACCCGCGGCTTTTCTATATCGGCATGCAGGACCAGTTCTACACCTTCAACATGTTCGATGCTCAAGCCTGGTTCGCGCGCGATGTAATGATCGGCCGGATCAAGCTGCCTCTGCTCGCTGCCATGCGCAAGCATTCCAAAGCCTGGCGCAAGCGCGAGGAGAAACTGGAGAATGCCGAACAGATGATCTGGTTCCAGGGCGACAATGTGCGGGAACTGATCGAAGCCACGGATTATCCCATGCTCGACATCGAGGGCATCAACCGCACCTTCATGGAATGGGAACACCACAAGATGGAAGACATCATGGGTTTCCGCAACAACGCCTACCGCTCGCTGATGACCCAAACCATGTCGCCCAAGCATCACACGACGTGGCTCGAAGCCATGGACGACTCGATGGAGAGTTATCTCAACAACAAGTAATTCTAACCTTCTCCCTAGGGAGAAGGTGGCGCGGAACGCGCCGGATGAGGGGATAGAGGTGCCTCAATGAATCACCCGCTCCCCTCACCCGGCCGCCTTGCGGCGGCCGACCTCTCCCAAAGGAGAGGTGAAAGATGCCTACGACCTGGCTCTTGTCTTTTCAGGATCGTAATGGGCGAATTTCACAATGCAGCCGGGAAGCCGCTTCTGGTGGCCGTCGAGCTTGCCGATCTCGATTTCCATTCCCAATGCGCTGTGCAGAACGTCGAGCCGGGCAAGTGCTATGTTCTTGCCCAGAATGGGCGAGCGCACGCCGCTGGTGACGACGCCGATCTGGGTGCGGCCGATATGCACGCAGTCGCCGTGGCCCACTGCATCATTTGAATCGACCTCGAGGCCCACGAGCTTGCGGCGGGGATGTTCCTTGCGCTGGATGAGCGCCTCTTTGCCGATAAAGTTGTCGGTCTTAGTCTTGAGCGGAACGGCAAAACCTATTCCCGCCTCGAAGGGATCGGTTTCGGAAGTAAACTCGTGATTGAAGAAGATAAGGCCTGCTTCGATACGCACCATGTCGAGGGCTTCAAGCCCCATGGGCTTCAACCCGTGCTTCTGCCCTGCTTTCCATACCGCATCGAAAACGCTGAGAGCGTCTTTGGGGTGGCAGAAAATTTCATAACCCAATTCGCCCGTGTAGCCGGTGCGCGACACGACGACGGGGGCGCCTTCGAAGTGGCCGATGCGGCCGACGCTAAACCGGAACCATTCCAATTCGCCGATCGCCGGCTGTGCGGGCGATGTCCAGATGATCTCCTTGAGAAGGTCGCGGCTCTTCGGCCCCTGCACCGCGATGTTGTGAAGCTGGTCCGTCGATGACCGCACCCAGGCTTTGTAACCCTTGAGTTCGGCTTGCTGGCGCAGCCAGATGCCGCTGTAATCGTCGCCACCGATCCAGCGGAAATTGTTCTGGCCGAGCCGGAACACCGTGCCGTCGTCGATCATGCCGCCGTTTTCGTAGCACATGGCGGTATAGACCACCTGCCCCGTCGAAAGCCGACGAATATCGCGCGTCAGGCAATATTGCAGCAGCGCTTCCGCATCCGGTCCCGTCACTTCGAATTTGCGTAAAGGAGAAAGGTCGGTGACCGCCACGTGTTCGCGGCAGGCCCAGTATTCCTCCACCGGTCCGTCATTGTTGAAGCGCGACGGGAGCCAGTAGCCGCGATATTCGGCATAATTCCGGGTGAGCGCCGAAAAGCGCGGGTGGAAGGAGGTTTCGCGGGTCAATTGGGCGTCTGCGTCGGGTGTCATGCGATAGGCCATTGCGTGTGAGAATTTCTGTTTATCGGAGTAAGTGCGGATATGAATGTCGGTTGGATCCCAGCCGTTGGCGGCGTCGATATCGTCGGGACATGACGAGGAAACGCAAACAATATCCGTGAGTGCTCGCATTAGCACATAATCGCCGGGCCTTGACCACGGTTCGTCGAGATAGAGCTGGTTATTGTGATCGATGTTGGTGTTGTAGAAATAATTGATCGCTTCCCAGCCCTTGCGCGGAGCTATTCCATAAGGCGCCAGCGCCCGGTTGAAGTTTTCTGTGCAGTTGACGTGGCCCGGATAACCCATGTCGTCATAATAGCGGGGGTTGCAGGCGGTGGCGAAGGCATCGTGACGACCCACCGTATCCTGTACGATCTCGACCAGGGGTTCGAATTCCCGGTCGAAGGCCTTGGAGGGAAGCCCCGGTGTTGGATAGCTGCGGCCCAGCAAGGTGCGGGTCACGGTTGAATCAAGGGCAAGATTAAGCCCCCTTTCAACCTTGCGGGCGGAGAGCGCCTGAAAATCGCTGCACTGCCGGCCGGACACGTCGATCACCTGGATATATTCTCCGGCTTTCACCAGATAGGCGGTTGCCGTTGCCGCCTTGATGCGGATATCGTGCAGCGGATCGGCGAGAGGTTCGGGCAGCACGCTGACCTGAGCCTCCGCTTTGTCAGTTCGAACGATCCGCAGTTCGATGTCGGTCGCCGTATCCTGGCGTTCGGCATTCATGGCGCCGCCCGGCGCGGATACTTTCAGCACGCCGGCGCGGGCCACCGTAAACTGGGCCTTTTCGCCCGCCGCCCCGCTGCCGAACACCCGGATGAATGTTTCACCGCCCCGTCCGCCAAGCAGGCCGGCGTCGGCGCGTCCGTCGGTTCCCACCGCGTGCAATTCGCACGGTTGCAAACCTTCAAGGTCGGTGACAGCGACATGGTCGCCGGGCTTCACTTTTACCGTGACGGAGCCGCCTCCCCTCACAAGGTAGCGTTCAGTTCCGGGCGCCAAGGTGCGTATTCCGGGTCTGAGGATAGTGCTGGCACGCGGCGATCCGGGCCAAGTAGCAGAGCGCAGGATCTCATTCATGGGATGGAAAGACTATGCCCATTCGGCGATCCCGGCAAGCCAAAATTGGTCGAAGTGGTTGTAATTGGTCATAAATCTGTCGAGGCTACGGGCTTTGAACAAAAATCACACCATAACTCCATATCCCCAAAATAAATGGCGTTTTGCCGGATGGGACGGCGAAGCACATGCAGACCATTTTCGCCCAAAATCGAACCACTTGACGCCAAAGTGGTATCGCCGCACTATGGCCATGCCTTGGGGAAAGGCAACGGGGGACTGAACATGCTGGATTCCGGATCAAAGTCCGGTTGGGTGTGGACTTTCAATGCAGGGGAATGGCCGGATAACACGGCGATCTGCAACCTCGCGATAGTTTCAAAAACATTCAGCGGAGGAAATATCGATGTCACCTGAAAAAAGCTCGGGTGAACTCGTCCGGGCATTGGACTGGAAGGGCGCCTTCTGGGT
>JBOHKD010000166.1:0-4009 GCA_050728895.1 Aestuariivirga sp. | reverse complement strand
CGGCGAGATTGACCATATCGCCGGTGAACGCGATGTGATCGGGGGCGGCGGCCTTGATATCTTCGGCAACGATCGCAGCGACGGCGGGATCGTGCAGTTTCCGCCGCCTCAAGTGCCAGGACAGATAACCGATAAGCCGCTTCGTCTCGAAATTGCGCCAGGCGGCACCGGGCGGCAACGGCCCCAGATGAACGTCGGAAAGATGGGCAAGGCTGAACAAGGGCGCTGGGGCTCTGCGTTGACTTCCGGGGAATCGAATGCGATGGAGGCTTCGTTCATACGCTTCCCCATCACACAGGTTCAAGTATCGTGCGTGTCATCATTCTCGCCGCGGGCCAAGGCAAACGCCTTTTGCCGCTTACCGCCGAGGTTCCCAAGGCCCTGCTCGATATTCATGGCCGCAGCCTCATCGGCCGCCAGATCGATGCCTTCGCCGCGCGCGGCTGCAAGGATTTCGTGGTGGTGACGGGATTTGGCGCCGGACATATGGAAGAAGCGCTCGCGGAGATCGCCAGGGCGCGCGAGGTTTCCATCGCCACGGTGTTCAATCCGTTTTATGCGGTGGCCGACAATCTGGCGAGCTGCTGGATGGCGCGCCATGAAATGACGCAGGATTTCATCCAGGTGAACGGCGACAATGTGTTCCGCGCCGATCTCGTGGAGCGCCTGCTGGCGGCACCGCCGGCACCGGTGACGGTGGCGGTAAATCACAAGGACGCTTACGACGCCGACGACATGAAGGTGATGATGGACGGCGGCCGCCTTACGGAAATCGGCAAGATGTTGCCGGCCGATACGGTCGATGCCGAGGCGATCGGCTGTTATATATTCCGCGCCGCCGGGGTTCCCGCCTATGTCGACACGCTCGAACGGGCGATGCGCGATTCTTTCGGCCTCAGGCAGTGGTTTCCGGCAGCCATCGGAAGCCTCGCCAAGCACCTCGACATCGCCACCTTGGCCATCAACGGCATTCGCTGGTGCGAGGTGGATTTCCCCGTGGACCTGCAGCAGGCGCGGCAACTCGCGGCCGGCTGGAGCTGATTATCATCAGTTGCGCAAGGCCAAAATGCTCTCGGCCAAGTCCTTGTCGGCGGGCTTGTCAATGTCGATGGCGGCTTCGGCAAACGGCATGAGCACGGCTTTCACCTCAAGGCCGAGGCGGCGCGACACGATGGCGAGGGCCATGTCGAGATCGAGGGTTCCGGTCAGAAAGCGCAACAATGGCGCAACTCCGAACGCGGCAACGAGCCGCCAGGGCTTCTTGCGCACCGCTTCGAGATATTGCCAGCGGGCGAGAAGCTTGAGGCCACGCTCGTTGCGGAGCGCGAAAAGGTTGCAGGCGGAGAAACGGCTCCTCCCCAAGCGGAAGAAGGTGCGGATCGATTGCGGATAGGCGGTGAGCACGGTTTCGGCGGTGGCAAGCCCCACGGTGAAATCGGCATCCGATTGCTCCGTAGACTGACAAAAATGCCGGACCATGGCCGGCGTCAACAGGGCATGATCGGCGGTGGTGATGAGGACCGGATAGGCAAGCGCCTTGCCTTCGATGGCGGCGATGACCGAGGCCGGGGCACTCGCGGCCGAGGGGATGGTCGCGGCATCCTCACCCAGGATTGCGGTGGCAATGGCGCGCTGCTCGATCGAGATGAGCGTGGATGCCACTTCCTTCGAGTGCCGCAAGGCCAATGCAACGCGGGCAAGCATCGGTTTCCCTCCGACCTCGATCACGCATTTGTTGGCGACGCCATAAGCCTTGGCAAGGCGATCCTCCGGCCCACGCCCGGCGGCGAGAATGATGGCATGCCAGCGTGCGCCCTTCATGTCAGGGATTTCTCATAGACGCGATAGGTCTTGTAGGGCTTGCCGCCGAATGTCTCGATGATGTGGCGCATGGGGATGTTGTCTTCGAGAATCCACGAGAGTTCACCCCGCCTCGTGCCGCGCGAAAAATGATAACGGCGCAGCGTGTTGATGACGCCCAGCGCCAGGGCAATGCCGGCGGGCGTGTTGTGATATTGTTTGCGCACACCCACCAGCGGCATGCGGATGGAGGCGGGCGGCTTCGCCAGAAGATGCCAGGCGAGCCTCGCCCAGCCGAAGGGCAGCAGCCTGCCGTTCAACCCGGCGATCCAGTCATTGATGTTGGGCAGCGACACCGCCATGGCGGCGGGCTCGCCGCGGTAGGTGGCGATGGCAATATATTCGTTGGCCACGAGCATTTTCAAATTTTTGCCGAGGGCTTCGATCTCCGCCTGCGTGAAGGGCACGAACCCCCAATTGTGCGACCAGGCGTCGTTGAAAATCGACATGACGATGCCGAGATCGCGGGCCATATGCTTCTTGTCGAAGGGCCGGATGGCAATAGCGGGCGAGGTCATCGCTTTTTTATAGGCAATCCGCATGGCGCGCGGCAGTTCCACGGTGCCGTCATAGTCGTAGGCGATGACATCCTTGGCCTTGCGGAAGCCTTGTTCCTCGACGCGGGCGGCATAGTAGCGCCTGCCATGTGCCATCAGCATGCTGGGCGGAGTATCGAAGCCATCGACGAGGATGCCCATTTCGTCGTTGATCGAGAAGTTGAAAGGCCCTTGCACGCGCGTGATACCGCGGGCGCGGAGCCAACCGCCAGCGGCATCGAAAAGCCTGGCGAAGACGGCCGCGTCGTCGGGAGCTTCGAGAAAGCCGAACTGGCCCGTTGCATCGCCATAACGCTCCAGCCGCAGCCGGTCGATCTGGGCGGAGATGCGGCCAAGGGCCACGCCATCGCGCTCGGCCAGGAAAAGCTGCGCCTCGGCGTGCTGGAAATAGGGATTTTTCTTCACATCGAGATGCTCGAAGCGTTCGACATAAAGCGGCGCCACCCAACAGGGATCGTCGCGATAGATCTGGAAAGGAACATCAAGAAAAGCCTTGGTGTCCTTCCTGGTGACGACGGGCCGTATGGTGATTGGGCTTGCCATGGCGCGGGACTTACCAAGCTTGCACCGCAGGAAGCAAGGCGGGCTTGACGATTCTAGCTCCCGCCTGTATTGCCGCGCCCCATGATCCGGATCGCTGCCATTAACCCGCGACGACAGGCCCGCCACATGGGCGCAAACGCGCCCGCCTGAACCTGCCCAGCCAAGTCCGAATTCCGCCAACTCCTCTCAATTGCGCTTCGGGGCCGGGTGCCTCCGAAAAACTATTGGGATGAATTCCATGAGCGGACATTTCACCATCGAGGAAACGCAGGCCGCCGACCAGCCCGCTATCGAACATTTGCTCGATCTCAGTTTTGGTATCGCCCGCCGCACCAAGACCTCTTACCGGCTGCGCGAGGGAAACCACGCCATCGATGGATTGTCGCTGGTAATCCGTGACGGCGAGGTAGGGATTGCCGGTGCCATCAGCTTCTGGCCGCTGAGGATTGGGCCCAAGGGAACGCCGGCACTGTTGCTAGGCCCGCTGGCGGTCCATCCAGAGCGGCAGAATCTCGGCATCGGCCTGGCGTTGATGCGTGAAGGCCTGGCACGGGCCAAGGTACTTGGGCACCGGCTCGCGGTCCTGGTGGGCGATGTGCCTTACTATGCCCGCGCCGGTTTCCAAAAACTGCCGCGCGATCTGCTGCTTATGCCGGGGCCAACCGATCCAGATCGTTTCCTCTATCTGGAAATCGTGGCGCACGCGCTTGAGGGCGTTTCAGGACTGGTATTGCCGCCGCATCGCTTCAACGAAGCTTCAGCGGCCTTCGCGATACCACATGGCGCAGACGGCAAGAAGCAGGGCGCCCAAGCTTAAGAGAGTGGCAAAGAGTGGCAGCGCAATTATGGAGACCACACGGTAAGCGCCGTTGGCCCTGAGGCCAAGCCAGCCCGAGCCTGCCATCTGCCGGTCTTTATTCACCTTCACCAGACGCGGCATGCCGTCGGCGGCCCACGAGACGCCGCCGCCCGTCGCCTTGGCCACGGGAGCCAGGATTTTGTCCGTTGCCAAAACATCGGCGGCTTCACGGACATCGGCACTTCCCGCC
>JBOHKD010000165.1:0-4030 GCA_050728895.1 Aestuariivirga sp. | reverse complement strand
CCCGCGACTGGGAAGCAAGCGCGGCGTACGCCGCATATTCCGATCCCTCGCCGAGGATCGGAAATTCTTTCAGGACGAGGCGAATATTGGGGTCCGCTTTGAGAAGTTTCTGCAATTCCGGCATACTCTTCTTGCACCACGGGCAATTGTAGTCGAAAAACTCGACAATCGTGACATCGCCCTTGGGGTTACCCACCACAAGATCGGCTTTCGATCGAAAAATTTCATCGGCGTGTTGGGCGATTGAACTGCCACGCTGCTGGTCCTCGGCTACCTGCTGCCGTTTTTCAAGCTCCTTGCTGATCTCAAGCAATATCTCCGGATTCTTGAGGAGATAGCCGCGAACAATGGCGCCGATTTCGTCGCGCTGCTTGGCGTCGAATTCGCCCGCCAAGGCGCTGGCGGGCAGAAGCAGCAGGCAAGCTGAGAGAAGTGCGGCGCGAAATATCATGGGTAATGGCCCTTTTTGGCCTGTGCAATGTGGCGGGAACGGCTGCGAAAGTCCATGTCAGTTCCGGCCAGCGAAGTTCAAAAGATCGTTAGCCTGAATCCACTCCGGCGTTCCCTGCTTGAACCGGCTTTGCGCCGACTTGGCCTTCTCGGTTGCCAATTGCTTGTCGCCCTGGAGCCAGGCGGCCTGGGCCGTTGCCAGTTCGGCGCGCGGGACATCGCCGATCTGGCCGTAGGCGAGCGCCATATATTTGAAGACCGCCGGTGTATCGCTTTCGGTTTTCTGGGCCAGGCGGAGGACTCCCAAGGCATCGCGCGAAGCTGCCTTGCCGCCGGTGCCGATGAGCGCCTGGGCGAGAAGAATCTGGATCAACCCGCTATTGGGCAAAAGCTCCACCGCCTTCCTGAGCGGCGGCACGGCCTTGGCGGGATCGCCGCCTTCCAGAAGGGCCTGGCCGAGAAGTTCCCAAAAATAGGGATCCTGCGGCAGATCCCGGGTCAGGCTTTCGATGATCGGCACGGCGTTCCTGGTATCGCCCTGCCGGAACATGGCGATGGAGCGCGCATAACGGCCAGGCAAGGAGGAGTCCGTCTTGGGATAACGCTGAAATACAATCTGCGGCGCTTCGAGAAAGCCCGTAAGCTTGGCTTGCATGAGCTTGTGGCGCAGCACCAGTTCCGGCGCATCGACCCTGTCGAAATAGGGCGTCTGCCTGGCGGCCTCTTCCAGATTGCGGATACGGTCGAATGGCATCGGATGCGACATTACATAAGGATCGGCATTCTGGATCGAGGCGATCGACTCATTGGCAAGTTTGCTGAACAGGGTGAGCATCCCTTTCGCCGACTGGCCGGTGGCTGTCAGGTATTTAAGGGCCGCCTGATCCGCCGAGGCCTCCATCACGCGCTGATAGGCCAGGATATTGCGCTGGGCGAGGCCCTGCGATCCCATCATGATGCCGCTGCCCGCCCTGGCGGCATTGGGATCGCCAGCGGCGGCTCCGCCGACCGCGGCGGCGACGCCCACCAGCATGCCGACAATCGAGGTGACACTGGCATGGTCGAGTTCGTTGCCGAGGCGGGCGAGATGACCGCCCGCGATATGGCCCGATTCATGGGCCAGAACGCCGATCAGCTCGTTGGGCGTTTTGGTTTGCATCAGGAGGCCGGTATGAACGAAGATGCGCTGCCCGCCCGCCACGAAGGCGTTGATGCGCGGATCGTTGATCAGATAAACCCGCACCGAACCGGGATTGATCCCCGCGGCCTTGAAAATCGGCCGCGTATATAACCGCATCAATCCTTCGATTTCCGCGTCGCGAATGAGCGAGGGCCCGCGATCGCGCTGTTTTGCAGCCTGCGCCGGAACGCACGTGGCGAGTGCCATGGCAAGCGCCAGCAGCCCTGTGAAAATCCGGCGGATATAAAGTAGCGTCGGGATCATGCGTAAACCTCAAGTCTGCATCGTCTTGGAATAGGGCAAGTTTGAGGCCCGTGTCCGGCGGCCCTTCGAGGCTCGCTCCGCTCGCACCTCAGGGTGAGGAATCCCAATATCCTCATGCTGAGGTGCTCGCGGCGAAGCCGGGAGCCTCGAAGCATTTTCTCTACCGCTTGCTCCACCACCCGGTCTTGCGCTCTTTTGCAACGGGGGGAAGCGTGGGTTGCGGAGGCTGCCACTTGCGGGGTTCGGATTCTTGTGCAGAAGGTTCGGGGACAAATTCCACCGGCGCAGGACGCGGGCGCGAGGGTTCGGGTTTCGGGATTTCAACCTCAACCCTGGCCGGCGGCTCCGATCTTCCCTCGTCCATGGCTTCGCGGGAATGGTGTTCTCCGCCGCCGTTCTGGCGCTCGCGGTTAGTCCGGTTGCGGCCGCGGTTACGGCCGCCACGCTCCCGGCGCCGGCCATCGTCGCGCTGCCGAGGCTGCCGATCTGCATTCCCGGCGGAAACTTCCTCGCCGCCTGTAACTTCGCCCGCTTCACGGAGATCTGGTTGCTCCCCCAGCCCCGGAGTTTCAGCCTGTTGATCGGAGCGCTCCAAGCCTTCGCCGCGCTCGCGTCCCACCCGGCCACCCCGGCGGCCACGCCGCTGCTTGCGGCCATGGGCTTCACCACGCTCGCCATCCTGTGCCGGACTTTCGGCGCGCGGGCGTTCGGCCGCTTCCGCCGCCTCGTCCTCGCCGGCTACGGAAGTCTCTTCTTCATCTTCATCGTCCGTGAAAGTCGAATCCATCCGGATGGGTGTTGCTTGCACTTTGCGTGGCGCCACAATGCGCTCGCCCGCCCGCTCGATCACCGCTTGCGAGCCTTTCACCTCATCGCTCGCCACGATGAAAATGGAAATGCCGTAGGAAGTCTCAATCAACAAAACATTGTCGCGCTTCTCGTTAAGAATGTAGGAAGCAACCTCGCGGTGGCATTTGACCGTCAAATTTTCGGCCTTGCGCGCGATCAAATGTTCCTCGATGGCGCGCAATACGGAAAGCCCGCAGGACGAAATCGAGCGCACGATACCGCGGCCCTCGCAATGGGGGCAAGTTCTGGACGAGCCTTCGAGCAGACCGGGGCGCAAACGCTGACGCGACATTTCGAGCAGCCCGAAATGGCTGATGCGGCCGACCTGGATGCGGGCCCGGTCGTTCTTCAGTGCCTCCTTGAGGCGCCGCTCGACCGAGCGGTTGTTGCGGTTCTCCTCCATGTCGATGAAATCGACGACCACGAGGCCGGCAAGATCCCGCAAGCGCAACTGCCGCGCGATTTCATCGGAAGCCTCAAGATTGGTCTTGAGTGCCGTGTCCTCGATATTGTGCTCGCGCGTTGCCTTTCCCGAGTTGATGTCGATGGCGACCAGCGCCTCGGTCTGGTTCATCACCATGTAGCCGCCTGACGGCAGCGTGACGGTGGGCGAATAAAGACTGTCAAGCTGGCTTTCCACCTGGGAGCGCGAGAACAGCGGCCGCGTATCCTTGTAGAGTTTCACGTTTTTTGCGTGAGACGGCATCAGCATTTTCATGAAGTCCTTGGCTTCACGGTAAGCCGCTTCGCCCTCGACATTCACTTCGTCGATATCCTTGCCGTAGAGATCGCGGATCGCCCGCTTGATCAGGCTACCGTCTTCATAGACGAGTGCCGGCGCCGTCGATGAAAGCGTAAGATCGCGCACACTCTCCCACAGGCGGATCAAATAGTCGTAGTCGCGCTTGATCTCGGTTTTGGTACGCTGCGCGCCCGCGGTGCGAACGATAAGACCCATGCCCAGGGGAACTTCGATGTCGCGGGTAACGTCCTTGAGACGGCGGCGGTCGCCGGCATCGGTAATTTTGCGGGAAATGCCGCCGCCCCGCGCCGTATTCGGCATCAACACGCAGTAGCGCCCGGCAAGCGACAGGAATGTGGTAAGTGCCGCGCCCTTGTTGCCGCGCTCCTCCTTGACCACCTGCACCAGAATCACCTGGCGGCGCTTGATCACTTCCTGAATTTTGTAATGACGCCTCGGCGTCCGGCGCTGGCGCTGGGGAACTTCCTCCAGCGCGTCCTCGGCTCCAATCGAATCGATCTTCTGGCTTTCGGCGTCTTCGCCCA
>JBOHKD010000164.1:0-4031 GCA_050728895.1 Aestuariivirga sp. | reverse complement strand
GCGCAGGACAGATCATGTTCGCCACCGGCCGTCTACCCAATGTTGTAGGGCTCGGCCTCGAAAAAGCGGGCGTCGAATTGACGCCGCATTATGGGGTGAAGGTCGATGACTATTCCCGCACCACGGCGGAGAATATCTACGCCATTGGCGATGTTACGAACCGGCTGAATTTGACGCCCGTCGCCATTCGCGACGGTCACGCCTTCGCCGACACGGTTTTCGGGGCTAATAATATCAAGGTCGATCACACCTTTGTCCCCACTGCCGTGTTCTCCCAGCCGGAGATCGGTGCTGTCGGACTCACCGAGACGGAAGCCCGCAAGCGCCACCAGACAATCGACATCTACAAAGCCACCTTCAAGCCCATGAAGCATACGCTCTCGGGCCGCGACGAACGGATGCTGATGAAGCTGGTCGTCGATGCCGGTACGGACCGTGTTCTCGGTTGTCATATCTGCGGTCCGGATGCCGGCGAGATGGCGCAGCTTTTGGGAATCTCGCTTCGGCTCGGCGCCAAAAAATCGGATTTCGACGCCACCATGGCGGTTCACCCCACGGCTTCCGAGGAACTGGTTACCATGCGGGAAAAATCACCCTGAAATTAAGCCGCGCCCATCCGATTCCAGGCATCGAGCCCGGCGATCTTGTAGGCCTCGGCAAGGGTGGGATAGTTGAAGGTGTTGTGGACGAAAAATTCCACCGTTCCCTTGAGGTTGATCACCGCCTGGCCGATGTGAATGAGTTCGGTGGCACCTTCGCCGACGATATGGGCACCCAGCAGGCGGCGGGAATCGAGCGCGAAAATGAGTTTCAGAAAGCCGGAATTGACGCCCATGATATGGCCGCGCGACGTTTCGCGAAAACGCGCAACGCCGCACTCATAGGGGACGCCGCTGGCGCGCACTTCCTCTTCCGATTGTCCCACCGTGGAAATTTCCGGCACGGCATAAATGCCATAGGGAAAGGTTTCGGGCGGCGGCGGAAGCTTGACGCCAAAGGCGTGACAGGCGGCAACGCGCCCCTGTTCCAGCGAGGTTGAGGCAAGGCTCGGAAAGCCGATAACGTCGCCCGCGGCATAAATATGCGGAACGCTGGTCTGGAATGTAATTGGATCGACCTTGATGCGGCCGCGCTTGTCGGTCTCGATCCCCACTGTATCGAGACCGAGGCTGCCGACATCGCCGCTGCGCCCGGCGGCATAAAGCAGGATTTCCGAACGAATGATGCGTCCATCGGAAAGGGTAACTTCAACACCGCTCGAATTGGCTTCGATATCCTTCACCGCGCAGCCGAGGCGAATCGTCATGCCGCGATCGCGCATCTGGTGGATAAAATCGTCAACCAGCTCGCGATCGACAAAGTCGAGTATCGTATCGCGGGGCTCGATCAGCGTCACCGGCACATCCAGTGCTGAAAAGATCGTGGCATATTCCACCCCGATGACACCGCCGCCGATGACGGCCAGCGTGCGGGGCAAGGCCTTGATCTCAAGAATTTCATCGCTGTCGATGATGCGCTCCCGGTCGAAGGGAATATTGCCGGGCCGGTAGGGCCGCGTTCCCACCGATATCAGCGCATTGGCAAATTCGACTTCGCTGGTTTCACCGGCCTCGGTGGTCAGCGAGGCGCGGTTAGGCCCAATAAATTTGGCGGCGGCGTGAAAGTTTTTCACGGAGTTGCGCATGAACTGGTGCTGCAGAACCTCGACCTCGTGATCGAGCGTCTTGCGGAGACGGGAGATCAAATCATGGGCGGAGATATCCTGCTTCACGCGGTAGCCCCGCCCATAGAAGCCACGCTCGCGCCAGCCGGACAGATTGAGCACGGTTTCGCGAAGGGTTTTTGACGGAATGGTTCCGGTGTGCACCGAAACCCCACCCAAGCGTCTACCCTTGTCCACCACCAGGACGGACTTTCCGAGCTTGGCCGATTGCACGGCGGCGCGCCGCCCCGAAGGGCCACTGCCGATAACCAGCATGTCATAGCGATTCATCGCTGGAGAACCCCCCGCCTCCGAATTATCATGCCCATATGACCCAGCTTCGGCTGACGCACAAGCCGGTCCCAGAGTTGATTGCCCGGCGCCAAAGGCGCTGCTAGAAGCGCCCAGCCAGTTTGGAAGCCTTACCCCTCATGGACGAAAAGACCCAGAAGACCGATCGCTACCGCGAGACCGTGTTCCTGCCCAAGACCGATTTTGGCATGAAGGCCGGCCTGCCGCAGAAGGAACCGGAGCTTCTCAAGCGTTGGGAGGCCATGGGCCTCTACAAGCGGCTGCGAGAGGAGAGCAGGGGGCGGCCCAAATACGTGCTCCACGACGGTCCGCCCTATGCCAATGGCCATCTCCACATCGGCCACGCGCTCAACAAGATACTCAAGGATATCGTCACTCGGTCGCGCCAGATGTCGGGTTTCGATTCGAATTACGCGCCCGGCTGGGACTGCCACGGATTGCCCATCGAATGGAAAGTCGAGGAGGACTATCGCGCCAAGGGCAAGAACAAGGACGCGGTTCCCATCAACGAGTTCCGCAAAGAGTGCCGCGCCTTCGCCGAGCATTGGATCGGCGTGCAGCGCGAGGAGTTCAAGCGCCTTGGTGTCACGGGAGACTGGGACAATCCCTATCTCACCATGGATCATCAGGCCGAGGCTTCAATCGCCAAGGAACTCTTGAAATTCGCGGCGAGCGGCCAGCTCTATCGCGGCTCAAAGCCGGTCATGTGGTCGGTGGTTGAAAAGACCGCACTCGCCGAGGCTGAGATCGAATATCAGGATTATACCAGCGACGCGATTTATGTGAAGTTTCCGATTAGCCTTGGAGTCGCAGTAAATCACACCGATGATGGCCGAAGCGGTACAACGACAGTAGTGCTCGATCCGCAGTTGCAAAAAGCGAACGTGGTAATTTGGACGACCACGCCTTGGACAATTCCCGGCAATCGCGCGATCAGTTTTTCTCCAAGAATTGAATACGCATTGTACCGAGTAACGCAAACACCAAGCAATAATTGGACCAAGAGCGGCGACTTGCTCGTGCTCGCTCGCAAGCTCGCCGCAGAGGTAATGAAACAGGCAAAAGTAGGTGAGTATGATGAAGTGCGCACCGTTTCGTCTTGGGAACTCAGGTCGATGGGGTGCAAGCATCCGCTTCATAACAAGGGCTACACATTCGACGTGCCGCTTCTCGAAGGCGATCACGTTACCGATGATACCGGCACGGGCTTCGTCCACACAGCACCGGGCCATGGCGCTGACGATTACAATATCTGGATGGAAAAGGTCGGCGGTCCCATTCCCTTTACCGTCGATGCCGATGGTTTCTTCACCAAGGATGCGCCGGGATTCGAGGGCAAGCGTGTCATCACCGGCAAGGGCGAGAAGGGTGATGCGAACGAAGCGGTGATGAGCGCGCTGAAGGACGCGGGCATGCTCATCGCCCGCAGCCGTCTCAAGCACCAATATCCCCATTCCTGGCGCTCCAAGAAGCCGATCATCTTCCGCAACACGCCGCAGTGGTTCATCTCTATGGAGAAAAAGAAACTGCGCGAGATTGCCCTCAAGGCCATCGACGACACGAAATTCTTTCCGCCCGCAGGGCAGAACCGGCTCCGCGCCATGATCGAGCAGCGGCCCGATTGGGTGATCTCGCGGCAGCGCGCCTGGGGCGTGCCGATCACCGTGTTCGTGCATCGCGACACAGGCGAAATTCTCCATAATGACAAAGTCAATCGCCGCATCGTGGATGCCTTCACGGAGGAGGGGGCCGATTGCTGGTTTGCCGATGGCGCGAAGGAACGCTTCCTCGTCAATGAGGTTCCCGATCCACAAAACTGGGAGCAGGTGCGCGACATTCTCGACGTGTGGTTCGATTCCGGCTCGACCTTCTTTCATGTCCTGCGCGGCAGCCACCCGGGCGCGACCAGCGAGCATGGACCTGAGGCAGACCTCTACCTCGAAGGCCACGACCAGCACCGCGGCTGGTTCCACTCCTCGCTCCTCGTCGCCGTCAACGACCGGGGGCAGGCTCCCTA
>JBOHKD010000163.1:0-4057 GCA_050728895.1 Aestuariivirga sp. | reverse complement strand
GTCGAAGGCTACGAGGTTTGCGGGTTTGCGATAGAGGGGAACGTGGAAAATCCCGGAGAGCGTGCGGCTGCCCAAAACTGCGGGCTCATAGTAACCGGTGAACAGGCCCTCGGAGCGGGCGGGATCGTTTACCTTGAAAGGCTGGAAATTTTCTTCGAAAAAACGCCGCCCATCCTTAGCCTTTTGGACTTTGGCGCACAGGGCAAGCCATTGCTCGCGGGTGCCCCCGAAGGTGACCTTTCTCTCGAAGCCTTTGCCAGTGGCGGCGATCTCGGCACAGGAACGTTTGAATGCGGCCAATGCGGCGGCGTGATCGTCCTTTGCCCAGCCCGGGATGGCGGAAAAGTTCAGGGGCTCGAGAACGGGCGCCGCCGGTATGGCCATGGGACCAGCCATGGCCAACCCTGCGGCAAAACTCAAGAGGGCGCCGGCCCGTCTCACGCCGCCGCTTGGGTGGCCGCCAACTTCCAATTGGGATTGCGCGAGGCGATATCGCGCTCAAAGACCCAGACGTCGGTGATCTCGCGGATTTGCTTTGGATCGCCCTCAACCACGGCACCATCCTTGTTCCGCGTCACGGAAATGATCTCGCTGACGAATTTCATTGTCACGCTGGCGCGCTTGCCCGTGAGCCCGGCGGCAACAAGTTCTGCCTTGTCGAAGCCGACAAAGCGCGATTCAACCGTCTGGCCCGCCGCCATCCTGGCATCGATGGCGCGGCCAAATTCATCGAAGACTTCCCTGGACAACAGCTCCTTCAAACCCGCCTTGTCGCCCCGGGCGAAACCGTCGACGATCATTTCATAGGCGAGCTTGGCGCCGTCGATGAAGCTCTTGGGGGTGAAGGACGGATCGGCTTCGGCCAGCGCCGCTATGCCTTGGGCAAGTGCTGAGCCTTCCGGCGCATAGCCCGTCCACGGCGGGACCATTTCAGCCGGAGAGGGCTCCGCACCTGGTTCCTTGGGAAAGCGCAGGACATTGCCCGGGGTTGCCGCCGGAGCCTCGGTGCCGCCACGCGCCGCGTAAGGATCGAACGGCGGGCGTTCATGCCCCGTGCGGCCGCCAAGAACGCCCCACAAGCGCCAGAACACCACCAAGGCCACGCCCAGGAGCACCAGATTGAAAGGATCGAAAATCATGTTCATCCTGCCGGACCTCAAAAACCCTTAAACGAGCAAACGAATTGGCATGGCGGCCGCGAGCCGCTTATATATAGGAGACAATTTGCCCAGGTCCAAACCGAATGCGCCGCTTTCTGCCTTTCCTTGTTGTTTTCGGGTTTTTGCTGGAACTGGCGGTCATGATCGCCGTGGGCCGGCATATCGGCGTTTTGGCGGCGCTGGCGCTGGTTGTGGGCGCGGGCGCGCTCGGCGGCGCGGTCGTGCGCTCGGCGGGGCTTGGGCTGATGGAGGCCCTGCGGAACCCCGCTAGGGCCCAAGCCCTCACCACAAAGAACGCCATGGCGGGCTTTCTTTACGTGCTGGCGGGTCTCCTGTTGATCGTGCCGGGCTTTCTCTCCGATTTGACAGGGCTGTTGCTTCTGCCGGCACCCATACGCTTGTGGCTTGCCGGAAAATTCATGGAAAGCCTCAAGGCGCGAAGGCAGCGCACAAGCCATGGCGCCGGGACGATCATCGAAGGCGAGGCCATCGAAATTACCGATGCAATCGAGACCAAGCGGCTGGATTAGCCAGATTGGCAGTCTTGCGGCTACCGGAATGGCATGTTAGCCAACGTCCACGATTCAAAACGGGGCCTCAACCATGTCCAAGACCGCGAAACCTTCTCCCAAGAAGGCGCTCAAAACCAATGGCGGAGAGGAAAAGAACAAGTCTCCGAAGGTGACGGCGGCAGCGGCGCCCAAGCCGCTCAAAGTCGAAGCGCCGCAGCCGCAGCCGGGCTCGCAGCCCTCGATGCGCATTCTCGGCCAGTATCTCAAGGATCTGAGCTTCGAAAACCCCAACGCGCCGCAATCGCTGGCGCCGCAACAGACCCAGCCCGACATCAATATCGCGGTCAATGTCAACGCGCGCAATCTGGCGCCCACGGATTTCGAGGTGGAACTGCATTTCGACGCCAAGGCAACCCTGCAAGGCAAGGTGATTTTCGCCATCGAACTGCTATACGCGGGCGCCTTCCGGCTGGAAAACTTTCCGCAGAACCTGTTGCACCCCGCCGTGCTGATCGAATGCCCGCGCATGCTGTTTCCCTTCGCGCGTCAGATTCTCGCCGATGCGACGCGAAACGGCGGCTTCCCGCCCCTGATGCTCGATCCCATCGATTTCGCCGGCATGTACCAGAAGCGCTTGCAGCAGCAAAAAACCGCGGCAGCGCCAGCGGCGGCGGCCAACTAGGTGAGCACGATCCAATCCACCATCGAGAAGGCCTGGGAGGAACGCGACAAGGTTTCCGCCACAACGAAAGGCTCGCTACGCAAGGCGGTCGATACAGCGCTCGGCCTGCTCGACTCCGGTGAAATGCGTGTTGCCGAAAAGAAAAACGGCGATTGGGTTACCAACCAATGGCTGAAGAAGGCGGTACTGCTTTCCTTTCGTCTCAACGACATGAAACTAATCGGCGGCGGTCCCGGCAAGAGCAAATGGTGGGACAAGGTGCCATCCAAGATGGAAGGATGGACCGCCGCGAAATACCGCAAGGCAGGCTTTCGCGCCGTGCCCAACTGCATCGTGCGTCATTCGGCCCATATCGCTCCCGGTGCCGTTCTCATGCCGTGCTTCGTCAATCTCGGCGCCTATGTGGACAAGGGCACCATGGTCGATACCTGGGTGACGGTGGGCTCCTGTGCCCAGATCGGCCGGAACGTGCATCTTTCCGGCGGCGTCGGCATCGGCGGCGTGCTGGAACCTATGCAGGCCGGCCCCACTATCATCGAGGACAATTGCTTCATTGGGGCGCGTTCGGAAGTGGTGGAAGGTGTCATCGTCGGCGAAGGCTCGGTCATCTCCATGGGCGTATTCATCGGCCAGTCCACAAAAATCGTCGATCGCGCGACGGGCGAAGTCTTCATGGGCCGCGTGCCACCCTATTCCGTGGTGGTCTCGGGCTCGCTGCCACAGAAGCCCTATGCCGACGGCTCTCCCAGCCCGTCGCTTTATTGCGCGGTTATCGTCAAGCGCGTCGATGAAAAGACAAGATCGAAGACCTCGATCAACGAATTGCTGCGCGATTGAATATTAACCCTTCCTCATCTTGACGTCTTGGGCAATACTACCGGCCGGGGACAGACGGCAAAAGCGAAGGGGCGAAAAAACCATGGACATGTCACTATTCACGAGCTTCGAGGGCCGCATCAACCGGCAGAAATGGTGGTTGGGACTGATTGTGCTCACCGTCATTGAGTGGACTGTCTTCTTCGTCATCGGAATGGTTTTCGGCGGCGGCATGATGGCCGGCATGGATCCGAACAACCCCGACGCCGCGGGCCAGGCCATGGGCATGTTATCGGTGCCGATGATCATCGTTCTTATCATCTTCCTGTACCCGTGGCTGGCGCTTTATGCCAAGCGCTGGCATGATCGCGGCAAGTCCGGCTGGTGGTCGCTGATCGTTCTCGTGCCGATCGTCGGCACCATCTGGGTTCTCGTCGAGCTTGGCTTCCTGCGCGGCACGGATGGCCCGAATCAGTATGGCAACGATCCACTGGCGGGTTCAGGCTAACTGTCATCGGGCGATTTCCGATTTGGGGCGGTTGTGATTTGAGCTAGAACTCCTCCCCATGAAAAACACCGATCCCGTTCCCCTGTTGCAGGACTTGATCCGCTGCGCTTCCATCACGCCCATCGAGGGTGGCGCACTCACGCTCCTGGAAAATACCCTGTCGCAACATGGCTTTGCCTGCCAGCGGTTGATCTTCAAGGAAGCGGGAACGGCCGATGTCGAAAACCTGTTCGCGCGCATTGGCACGGGAAATCCGCATTTATGTTTTGCCGGCCACACCGATGTGGTGCCGCCAGGCCGCGCCGAAGACTGGTCGCGCCCGCCCTTTGCCGCCGAAATCGCCGATGGGTATGTCTGCGGGCGCGGCGCCGCCGACATG
>JBOHKD010000162.1:0-4116 GCA_050728895.1 Aestuariivirga sp. | reverse complement strand
GCCCAACGACGACCAAACCGATGGCTTCATCCTTGCAGAAGCGGGCCACGGCGGCATGATCCGCGATGTTCAACTCCACCACGCGGGCCACTTGCCCGATGCCGGGATTGCCCGGCGCGCAAAACAGCCTGTCACAAAGCGGGCTCGCTGAAATGGCCCAGGCCAGCGCATGCTCGCGCCCACCGGAACCGATGAGAAGGATGTTCATGACCGAAACCTTGCCATTTGCCGCCTTCTCGCATTTGATGCCTGAGAATCAAAGTGTAGAATGACGCATGACCAATCTTCTGGACCATGACCCCGAAACCGGCGAAATCCGCGAACCCCCAAAAGCGAATATCGGCGAATACTCGGTCACGGAAATTTCCCATGCGCTCAAGCGCACGCTGGAAGAGAACTTCGGCCTTGTGCGGGTCCGGGGCGAGATTTCCGGTTATAAGGGCCCGCATTCCTCGGGCCATTGCTATTTCTCGATCAAGGATGAAGGCGCCAAGCTGGATGCGGTGATCTGGCGCGGCGTCTTCTCCAAGCTCCGGTCGAAGTTGCAGGAAGGGCTGGAAGTCGTCGCCACGGGCAAGATCACTTCCTATCCGCAAAAATCCGGCTATCAGATCGTCATCGAGAATGTGGAGCCCGCGGGCGTTGGCGCGCTGATGGCGCTGCTGGAGGAACGGAAGAAGAAGCTCGCCGCCGAGGGCCTGTTCGAAACCGCGCGGAAGAAACCCATTCCCTTCCTGCCGCGTGTAATCGGCGTTGTCACATCACCCACCGGGGCCGTGATCCGCGATATTCTGCATCGTCTGAAGGACCGGTTTCCCCGTCATGTGATTGTCTGGCCGGTGCGCGTGCAGGGGGAAACCAGTGCCGCCGAAGTGGCGGCGGCCATTGCCGGGTTCAATCGCCTCAATCCGCGTCCCGATCTCATCATCGTGGCGAGGGGCGGCGGTTCATTGGAAGACCTCTGGGGCTTCAATGACGAGATTGTGGTGCGCGCCGTGGCGGCGAGCCAGATTCCGCTGATTTCAGCCGTGGGCCACGAGACCGACACGACGCTGATTGACTACGTGTCCGATTGGCGGGCGCCCACGCCGACAGCTGCGGCCGAACGCGCCGTGCCGGTGCGGATCGAACTTCTGGCGCAAATTGCCTCGCTCGCCGCCCGGCATGAGCGTTGCTGGCGGCGTGGGCTGGAGGAGCGTGGAACCCGGGTTCGCGCCGCCGCCCGGGCGCTGCCGCGCCCCGAAGACATTTTGGCGCTGGCCCGGCAGCGCCACGATACAGCGGCTGGACGACTGGTGCAGGCGTTGCGGGCCAATACGCAACTGCACCGGAGCCGCCTCCATGAGATAGCGCCGCGCCTGAGCCTCAACGTGGTAAGAAATGACATCGGCAATGAACGCAAGAGGCTCACCGCCTTAGGCCAACGAAGCACGCAAGCACTGCTCCGTTTGGCTGACTCCAAAAAACAAAAATTGCAGAGCACCATTAAACTCATGGCCTCGCTCTCCTACAAGTCGGTGCTGCAACGGGGCTTCGCATTGGTGCGCGATGCCAAGGATATGCCGGTGCACGCCGCATCGGCGGTCAAACCGGGTCAACCCCTTGTCGTGGAATTCGCCGATGGCCGGGTGAAGGTGCGCGAGGACAGCAAGCCGAAGCAGGGGTCGTTGTTTTAGGAGCGGCGGTTCTTCAAATTGCCCGCGGAACCCGCTATCTAGTTTCCATGAATTTTCTTGATCCCCTGCTGCCCCAGGCCCGCGAGGCTAGGCTCCGCTATCTCGATGCCGACTTTCAGGTGGTGCGCGAGGGCGAGTTCGTGCGGTGTGCCGTGACCGGAGATCCGATCCGGCTCGACAATCTCCGCTACTGGAATGTTCAGCGGCAAGTGCCCTACCGGTCGGCCGACGTGGCCTTCGCCGAACTTCTCAAGACCGTCAAATGAGGCGGTCGATATAGTGGAGACCGGCCCGAATCTCGGGTTCAAACAAAATCAACGCATTGGCGGCGATCAGAAAGCCTTGAACCCGCGCGGCGATCTTCTGCGACATCGCCGGCACCCCGCGTGCCCGGCGGTAAGCGTAAAGGATCAAGAACATCGTATTGAGGATCAGGAGGCGGACCGCCAGCGACGGGCTGCCGGTCGCAAAAAAATCGTAGATATGATGCCAAGGGGCGTTCTGGAAGAACTCGATCACGGCGCCGGCTCGATCTTGTTAAACTTGTTAACCATCCTGCGCCAGTGTCAGGGAAACGGGTTAACTTTCGGTTGCGGGATCGCGTCTCTCGCTGGCCTCCAGCCCATGGAGCGTGTAAAAGCCCGCACCCCGTGATAGATTGCACGGTTTTATGGCCGATAAGGCATTCGGAGCACGACGATGTTGATGAACTGGACACCCGGTAGCTGGCGCAGTTTCCCCATTGTGCAGGCGCCAGAGTATAATGACAAAGCAAAGCTCGCCGATGTCGAAAGGCAGCTTGGCGGTTATCCGCCGCTGGTGTTTGCCGGCGAGGCCCGCAAGCTCAAGCGCAAGCTCGCGCGCGTCGCCGAGGGCAAGGGCTTCCTGCTTCAGGGCGGGGATTGCGCCGAAAGCTTCGCTGAACATTCCGCCGACAATATCCGCGATTTCTTCCGCGTTTTCTTGCAGATGTCGGTGGTGCTGACCTTTGCCGGCGGCCAGCCCGTTGTGAAAGTGGGCCGGATTGCCGGACAATTCGCCAAACCGCGCTCGTCGCCCACCGAAACCATCGGCGGCATTGAATATCCGATCTACCGGGGCGACATCATCAACGCCCCCGAGGCGCAATTGGAGGGCCGCAAAGCCGATCCGGAACGCCAGATCATGGCCTACCGCCAGTCCGCCGCGACCCTGAACCTGCTGCGGGCTTTCGCGCAAGGCGGCTATGCCAATCTCGAGCACGTGCATAAATGGACGCTTGGCTACCTGAAGGATTCACCGGCCTTCGAGCGTTACCAAGAACTCTCCGACCGCATTACCGAAGCGCTGGGCTTCATGCGGGCTTGCGGCATCAATGCCGATTCCGCCCCCCAGCTTCGCACCACCGATTTCTTTACCAGCCATGAGGCGCTGCTTCTGGGCTATGAGGAAGCGCTTACCCGTGTCGATTCAACCAGCGGCGATTGGTATGCCACTTCCGGGCATATGCTGTGGGTGGGCGACCGCACACGCCAGTTGGACCATGCCCATATCGAATTTTGCCGCGGTGTCCGCAATCCACTCGGCCTCAAATGCGGTCCATCGCTCAAGGCAGACGAGCTGATCCGCCTGATCGACGCGCTGAACCCCGAAAACGAGCCGGGACGCCTGACCCTCATCGGCCGCTTCGGCGCCGACAAGGTGGAAAAGCATCTCCCCGAACTGATCCGCGCGGTAAAGCGCGAGGGCCGTATCGTCGTTTGGTCCTGCGATCCCATGCATGGCAACACGATTCAGTCGAGGAGTGGTTACAAAACCCGGCCCTTCGAAGCGATCCTGAGCGAAGTCCGCCGCTTCATGGGCCTGCATCAGGCGGAAGGCACCCACGCCGGCGGCATCCATGTGGAAATGACCGGCAAGGATGTGACCGAATGCACGGGCGGCGTCAGGGCGCTCCGCGATGAGGATTTGAACGACCGCTATCACACTTTTTGCGATCCACGCCTCAACGCTGCCCAGGCGCTTGAGCTGTCTTTCCTCGTAGCCGAAGAGATCAAGAAGGAAATGGCCTCGCGCCCCAAGCCCGCCGACGAGGACGCGGCCGAGGCCGCCGAATAGGTAACGGTGGTCTTGTGGCCGCCTACCCCAAAATCGTCATAATTCTATCGAAAACCGTCGAACCTTGGCCTCATTTCTTTGTGACCATCAACTGGTAACAAGGATATCCCGCCATGAAATACACCTCATTGCTCGCCAGTTCAGCCGCCCTTGCGGCGCTTGCTATTGTTGTTCCAGCGGCCACCCACGCCAGCTGGAATCTCGTTACCCAGGCGCAAGCCGATACGAACATCAGTTTTTCGTTGTTTTACGACCGCTTGGGTTCGCACGGCGATTGGGTATCATATGATGACGCCTACGTCTTCGTGCCCATCAATACGCGGCGCGGCTGGCGGCCCTATAC
>JBOHKD010000161.1:0-4124 GCA_050728895.1 Aestuariivirga sp. | reverse complement strand
GCCCAGGGTATCGAAATCCGCATTGTGACGGCGGCTAACAAAAGTGGAGAAACAGCCTTTATTTTGCCGCTGCAGATCGGGCGGCGCTCCGGCATCCGCGTTCTCGAATGGCTTGGCTCGCCGCACGCCACCTATGGCCACGGCCTCTTCGCGCCGGCATTCCTTGGCCTCTCCCGAAACTGGTTCGCCCGGAATTGGGCGGAGATCGTCAGGCTTGCCGGGCCCGTGGATGCCATACACCTTACCGGGATGCCGGAAGCGCTCGGCGGCGTTCCCCATCCACTGCAACCTCTCTTCAATTTGCGAGGGCCCAATCGTTCCTACCGGATGGCGCTGCCGGCGGATTACGATTTACTTCTCGCCGCGAAACGCTCGGCGGAAACAAGGCGTCTCTATCGCAAGCGGGAACGGGCGCTTGCGGCACTCGGCGATCTCCAGTTCGGATTACCGAAGGGCCGGGAGGAAACGCACGCAACCCTGGCGCTGATGTTCGAGCAGCAGGAAAAACGCCTGGGCGAGCGCGGCGTCCATGGCGTCTTTGGCCCGGTCGAGCGGGAATTCCTGCACCGCCTGGCCGATCTGCAGGATGAAGCCAAGCCGGTGCTCTTGCCCTATACTCTCAAATTCCGCGGCGAGACTCTGGCCGTTATGCTGGGAGGATTTCACGCCAGCACTTACTGGGCGCTGATCTCATCGCTTTCAGCGGCGGATTTACAAAAGTATTCTCCGGGCGATCTCGCCTTGCGGCGCACCATCGAAGCGTGTTGCGCGCGCGGCTTGGCGAGTTTCGATTTTGCCGCCGGAGACACGGATTACAAGCTGCACTGGACCGACGAAGTGATTGCGCTTCAAGCACTCCTCGCGGCAAGCAATCTGCGCGGGCTTGCCTGGGTCTGCATGATGGGCGCCGCCACGCTGGCAAAGCGGCTGCTCAAGCAATCTCCTTTGTTGCGCAACATTGCGATGTCGTTGCGCAAGGCTTTACTCGGCAAACAACTCAGGCAGCCGCGCCGGCAAAACTGAATTGTGGCGCCACGGCATTTCCCGACCGGCCGATCAGCACATGACACACGGCATGAAGGCCGGCCGAGGCGAGTGCCTGCACGGCATCGCCCGCTTCGGCAAGGCGCGCGGGCGGCGCCAGAACCAGCGCCGCGTCGCATTTCCGCAACAGCACGGGAGTTTCGGATACGGCTTCCCCGGCATGAACGATAACCACGTCATAAGAATCGCCAAGCGCCGCCATTACGCTGCCGGTGCGTTCATCGAGAAGTGCCGTGGCGTTGGCGGAATGATCGAGGCCGAAGCGCAGCAGATGGACGGCGGATTTCGTATCGCGGCCAATGACCTTGGTGAAGGCCGCCTCGCCGCTGACCAGGTCTGCAATACCTGGACCTGTTGCAACACCGCAGAGTTGTTCGAGCCAGGAACCGCCCCGCGACAGATCGATAATAACAACGCGGCGGCCTAATCCGCCCATGCCCCGGGCAAGCGCCACGGCGGCCATGGATGTGTCGCCGGGGCCGCCATCGATGGAGGTCACCGCAAAGCATACGGCATTGACATCGCGTTGCGCGGCCATCGCCCAGGCCGACATCGATTTCGCGGCAGCCATCATTTCGGCGCTATCCATCAAGAGCCCCGGATCGTCTTGTGCCGGTGCCTGGGCAAAGGCCGCCGCAGGCTGCACTATCGCGGGTTCCGAAGGTGACTGCCAAGAGAACTTCGCCTCGGGCGCCATGGCCACCGGCTGCAACCGCGCTACCTGCATGCGCTCGGTGAGCCTTGCGGCCGCCGCCATGATCTCCAGCAAGAAGGCAAGGGCGAACCCCAATGCCAGGCCGGTGAGCGTCAGCAACAGCACCAGGGGGCCGCGCTTCGGAAACGACGGTGACGCCGGCACGGTGGCGCTCTGGATGATGCGGGCAAGACCGGGCTGGGACGCCTGGTCCTGCCTCGCACTCGCTTCGGCATAGCGGCTCAGCATGGCTTCGAGTAGCGCCCGGTCGGCGGCGGCATCGCGTTCCAGCGCCTTGAGCTTGACGTCGTCGAGATTGGCGCCTGACGCCCTGTCCTTGAGGCCTTCCAGGCTGGCGCGAAGTGCACTTTCCCGGGCCTTGGCACTACGAGCCTGTTCTTCCAGCGCCGCCACGATCTTGAGCGCCTCACCCCGGAACTGGCGATCGACATTGGCAAGCTGGCTCTGTGCCGCGATCATTTTGGGATGATTGGGAAGATAGGTGGCGGACAGTTCGGCGACCGATTGGGCAGCCACGGTTCGTTGTTCCTTGAGCTTTTGGATAACCGGCGAGGCCAAGACCTCCGAAGAGGTATCGACCGAACCTTTGTCCGCCAGCAGTTGGCGGATCGTGTCCGCCCGGGCCCTCGCCTCGGCGCTGGCGCTCTGGGCAACGGTGATCTGCGTGTTGAGTTCCGAGATTTCCTGGGTGTCAAGTGTGGCCGTGGCACCCTTGAAGAGACCCGCTTGCGCGCGAAACTCCTCAGCCGAACGCTCGGAGGCCGCGAGCTTGAGGCGGAGTGCTTCGATTTGCTTCGACAGCCATTCGCGGGCCCTTTCGGTGGGCTGCAGCTGACTCTCGCGGGTCGCAACGATATAAGTCTCGGCTAGCGTGTTGGCGATGCTGGCGGCGGTTTCCGCCTCGCCTGCGGAATATTTGACGGCAATGACATTGGAATTGGGCTGCTGGTAGACCGAAAGCCCGTCGAGATAGCTGGCAAGCGCCAGTTGCTCCGGTGTCATGCGACGCGGGTCCTGGCCGAAGCCCAAGGCAATCTTGATTTTTTTCAGCGCGCCGATGCCCTTCAGCCTGGCATTGAATTCGGGATTGTCCTGGAGGGCAAGTGCCGCGATGACCCGGCGGCCCATATCCTCGGACTTCAGGACCGCCATCTGGCTCGCAACGATGCGATCGTCGACGCCGGGAACAACCTGATTTTCGAGGTTCTGCATCCGGTCGAAGCGGGTTTCGAGATTGTCGACAAGAAGCTGCGCTTCGGCGGAATAGATCGGAGCCAGAAGATGAGCGGCGGCCAGACCCAGAAGACCCGCGCAAAGGGTAAAACACAAGATCATAAGCTTGCGGTGCAACACACCGCGCAGAACATCGGGAACGCTGATGGCCGAGGACACCGGAACGGCGTCGATATCTGGCGATGTGCTCATGGATGGTTGGGGCCGCGCGTTCTAAAGACAGCTTCGGCGTCAAAATGGCTTGGTTATGGTAACCAAGTCCTTAACAACATGCCGCAGCGCTTAAGCTATTGCTAACCATGACTGCATATCGTGAGGCGCGACCGGACATGACGGACCGGGCGTTGAACCTTGGGAAACTCACCCTTTGCGTATGCGTGTCCTCCTTCCCCTCTTTGTCATTCTGCCATTGGCGGGCTGCTCCCAAACCTGGGAAGAGCAGCAGCTTTCAGCCCCGCCGGGCGGAACGGGGATCATGGCGGACGGCAGCCTCGCAGAGGGCAGCACCGCCGTGTCGAGTGTCTCCGTACTTCCGGCGCGCGACGTTAATGGCACGATCGAGCCATATGGGACGCAAGGCAAGGCCGCAGCCTATGAATATGACACGGGCTACCGGGTTGGGGCCGGCGATCGCCTGACGATTCGCGTGGCGGGCGAAGCGGATCTTAGCGCCGACTATTTGGTCGATGGTTCGGGCAACATCTCAATGCCCTTCATCCAAACCCTTCCGGTGGCCGGCATGACCACCGAACAGATCGAGAAACTCATCGCGACACGCCTGCGCAACGGCTATCTGCGCAATCCTCAGGTCTCGGCGCAAGTCATGACCCTGCGGCCCTTCTACATTCTGGGCGAGGTCGGCACGTCGGGAAGCTTCGCCTATCAGCCCGGCATTACGGTACAGAACGCCATCGCCATCGCCGGTGGCTATAGTTCCCGCGCCGATCAGGACCGTGTGCTCATCACCCGCAAAAACGCCACCGGCACGGCAACCCACAAGGTGCCCGTCACCACGCAGATTTATCCCGGCGATATCATTTACGTCCGTGAGCGCTGGTTTTAAGCGGGCCCATGCGTATCCTCCACGTCTTCCGCACACCGGTCGGCGGCCTTTTCCGGCATGTCCGCGACC
>JBOHKD010000160.1:0-4160 GCA_050728895.1 Aestuariivirga sp. | reverse complement strand
GAGTACGCCGGTCAATCCGATCAGCGCCGTCAATGGCGTTTTCAGTTCATGACTGAGCACGTGGAACAAGCCGTTTTTGAATTTGCTCGCCGTCACCGCCTCGATCTGGGCCTGCCGCAGGGCCCGTTCGATTTCGCCGCTGCGCATGACGAACAAGGCATGGTGGGCGAATTGCGGCCAGTTCACCGGCTTGGTGACAAAGGATGAAGCGCCCAGCTCATAGGCTTTTTCAATCGACTTGGGATCGTTGTAGTTCGTGACGACGATCACCGGTAGATCGGCCGAATAGGGATGCTGGCGGATGTGGCGCAACAACTCAAAGCCGTCGAGCTTCGGCATGCTGATATCGATGACCGCCAGATTGAAGTTTTCTCGGGCGGTGAGGTCACGGCCCGTTTCGCCGTTTTCGGCTTGCATCACTTCAAAGCCTACGGCTTGGAGCTGCCCGGACATGACTTCCCTGAGGATGGGGTCATCGTCCACCACCAGCGCTCGCTTGCGCGCCGTTACGGTGTTCTGTTCCCGATTGGATTGTACCGTCATGTGCCTGCTGCCGCTTCTACGCCCCGCGATTATGGCCTTCGCATGGTTAACAGCCGGTAATGTGCGGGGTTTCAGCCGAATTTTAACGAGTGCCGGTTATGCCGTTCTTATGGCGCAGGACGAACCCAGCCCGGCGGCGCACGCTTCCGGCATGGCCGACGACCTCATGACGCTTCCATTGCGCCATGCCGGCATGGATGTCTGTCTGACGAAGCCCTTTACCGTAGCCGCCATCGTCGCCTGTCTTGAGACCCATTTTTCGGCTTGCCCGCTTGCCGCGCCAATAGTTGAAGTAGCCGATGCCCTGGACGCCCCGCCGGTACTCGACCCGTCCGTCATCGGCGAACTCCGGACCATCGGCGGCAATGAAGCGCTTTTCCGCCGCGTTCTCGATCTCTTTGCCAGCCAGGTGCCCCAGGCGGTCGATAAGATTGAGAGCATGCGCCATTCCACCGATCTCACCGCAATGGCCGATGCGGTGCATGCGCTAAAGTCCATGTGCGCCAATATCGGCACCAGCCGCGCCACCGCCGCCTGTCACGATCTTGACTGCGCCGCGCGAACCGGAGAATCATTCAACGCAGGTGGAAAGATCGGCATCATCGCCGCCGAAATGCTCAACCTCATGAGCGAGATCGAACGGTTACGCACCGCCTGAGATCCATTGGAGCATTTTCTTATCCGGAAAGTGGATTCCACTTTCCGGGAAAATGCGTTAGTCGACAACCACGACTTTCACCCTGGCGACGCCCGATCGCGTAAGGCCGACGGCCTTTGCCGCGCCCAGGCTGAGATCGATGACCCGGTTGCGGATAAAAGGCCCCCGGTCGTTGATCCGCACCACCACCGTCTTGCCGGTCTTCATATTGGTGACCTTGACCCGCGTGCCGAAGGGGAGCGACCGATGGGCGGCCGTCAGATCCAAGGGGTTGAACCTCTCCCCGTTGGCGGTGCGTAACCCGTGCTTGTAAAAAGAGGCATAGCCGTTCAGCGTTTTGGAATCGGAAACTCCGGCAAAACCAGCGGCACAAAGCAACGTGCCGGTGAGCAGCACGGCAAATGATTTTTTCATTTCGTGTCCCGATTCCCCCACGCTCTTATGGAACGGCCATAGACCGCCGGAGGTGTTAACAAGAAGTTAATTTACGTTGCGGTATCTTCACGTAGGGGGTGAGGGCCCGCGCGATTGCGGCGGGAGGTTTTGTTTAGATCGCAGCCTCGACCATGATCTCGACATCGAACTCGGGCGCTGTGAGTTTCGATTCCACGGTTGCCCGCGCCGGGGTCTGGTTCGGAACGACCCAGGCGTCCCAAGCCTCGTTCATCTGGCCCCAGGTCTTGATATCGGTGAGCCAGATATTGGCCTTGAGAACTTTGGTCTTGTCACTGCCCGCTTGCTTGAGCGTTGCATCGATCTGCTGGAGAATATCCGCCGTTTGCTCCTTCACCGATTTTCCGGCGGCTTTTTCGGCAACGAAGCCGGAGAGATAAACCTTGCCGCCGTGGATGACAGCCTCGCTCATGCGTTTTCCGGCGCCGATACGCTTGATGGTCATGTATTTCTCCTGTGAACAAGAGCGCGCTGTCTAGCCCCTCTTGAACACCGCTTCAATCACCGCAAGCAAGACACGCGGCAGGGTCTCGAATGCGTAGGGCGCATGGAGCCGCTCCAGCCAGTGATGATAATCCCGCCCCCATGGCCCGATATTGATGCACGGATATCCCGCCGTTCCCGGCATCACGAAGCCGGTGCCCCACATTGGCGTATTGCCCGAAGCCGCCGCGAGATCGCCCGCCGCCTCGCCCAGGAAGCTCATGTCGGAAATGCCTGGAAAATAGCGCACCGAAGAAAGTCCATGGGCTTTCGCCGCCGCCATGATGGTGTCTTCAAGGGCTTGATCCGCCAGCGTCACTGCCGGATAGGGGATCGAGCCAAATCCCATGATCACGGCGGGGCCGGAAAGCCCCGCTTTCTCCCAAACATGCGCCGTCAGGAGCTTTGCCCGTTCCGGCAGATCGAGTTGGGAAAGTGCCGCCAGTTCCCTGGCCTTGGCATCAACGTCCGCCTTCGGAATCCGTGAGGCCAACTCCGCATAGTCCATCACTGGAATATTGCGTCCAACCTTTTGAGCGGCGCGCGTCATGGAGCGGCGCGCCAGCATCAGGCTGATGTCGAACACCTCCTGCGCCGTGCGCCGGTGTTGCAGCGTGTTCCAATAGACCCAGGCTTGCGCCGGGGTCGTGACATTGTAACCCTGCTTCAAATCCTTGGCGGCAAGTGCGGTGGGAGGGGCCGCGATTTCATCACCGCTCGCCTCCGCCAGTTCGGGCGCCAATTCGAACTCGGTGAGAAGTTCCGCCGCCAGATAGGCGGCGTTAACACCATCCCTCGGGTAGCAGGCATGGGCCTCCTTGCCTACGATGAAGGCGGTCAGCAATTGCTTGCCGATGGAGCCAAACGCCACCACGCGGCCTGCGGCGCCATCGCCCTGGTCCGATATGGCATCGAGGTTGACGATGAGATCGATTGCAAGCCCGTGCTTCTCCGCAATTTTTCCGATGTGCGGCACGGCGGCGCGCGCCCCGGCTGAACGGTCTTCCTCGTCGGAAACGCCGATAAACAGCAAGTTGCCATCGCCGCGATAGCTCTCCATCGCCGCAAGCCCCGCCGCAAGCCCCGCCTTCATGTCAAGCAATCCCCGGCCCGGCAGGAAATCGCCACTCTCCAGATCGGCGAGCGCCAGAGGATTTTCACCGCTGCGTTTCAACCGCGCGATAAGCTCCGGCAACAGCTTTTCCGCCGCGAAAGCGAGCGGTTTCAACGCCCCATAATCCTCGATGGGCACCACGTCGAAATGTCCGGTGAGCACGATTGCCGAGGCCGTCTTTCCCCGCTTCAGCGCGAAGACATTGCTGCGGCCCGCAGGGTCGCCGGGAATGGCCTCGGTCCAGACTCGATCGAAATTGAAGCCGCCCAGAAAATCCGCAAGCTTGCCCGCGAAGACCGCTTCATCGTCTGTACCCGTGACCGACGGCCAAGAGGTGATCGCCAGTGCTATCTCCCGCGCGCGGCCGCCCATATCGTTTCTCATGCGAATTTCCGGTCATATTCGAGAACGGCATTGAGCAGCACCTGCGAGCCCGCCCCGCATTCCTCCAGCGTCGTTGATTCCGCCTCATTGTGCGAAATGCCACCCAGGCAAGGCACGAAGATCATGGTGGTGGGTGCTACCCGCGCGACATAGACCGCGTCATGTCCCGCACCACTGGCCATCTCCCGTGTGGCGAAGCCTGCCTGCTTGGCCGCGGTCCGCACGCATTCGATGAGTTCGGGAGCAAACTCGACCGCCGGCGATTTCCAGATGCGCTTTTCCTCGATCTCGAGTTTTAGTTCGGCGGCGATCTTGGGCAATTCCTGTTGATAGTCTTTTTCCATATCGTCGAGCACGCTCTCGTCGGGATGGCGGAGATCGACGGTGAAGAACACTTCACCCGGCACCACATTGCGGCTGTTGGGCCGGTTTTCAATGAGGCCGACACTGGCCACGCCCGGCAAATACCGCATGCCGATCCGGTCGATGGCCTCGATCATCCGGGAAGCGCCCAGCAGCGCATTC
>JBOHKD010000159.1:0-4175 GCA_050728895.1 Aestuariivirga sp. | reverse complement strand
CATCGATGCGGTCGATCTCGGTGCCTTCGGGCGGGGCGGGGAGCCCGGTCACTTCCACGAACTCGGTTCCGATATCGACGAGTTGGCCCTTATCTTCGAGGAAATAGTGAAAGTGGTTCGAGGTATTGGTGTCGAAATAGCTGCGGTTGCCCTCGACCGCGACTTCACGCAGAAGCCCCACCCCGGTGAACTGATTGAGAGTGTTGTAAACGGTGGCCAGCGACACTGGAACCCGGGCGGCAAGGACTTCAGCATGCAGCGCCTCGGCACTCACATGGCGGTCACCGGCGCCGAACAGGATTTGGGCCAAAGCCAAGCGCTGGCGCGTCGGACGCAATCCGGCGGCGCGCAATTTTTCGGCTATTTTCCGGTTCATAGGCAGCATATGTCGGGGGACTTATAGGGCAAAGGAGAGCCGATTGGCAACGCAGGGCTTCATGCGGCGCCCTGATGCGTGGAATCGAGAGGCTTTGATGCTGGAAATTCGATGTGTTAGGAACGGGGGAAACGGCCAATCGTGGCCGGCCGGGAGCGAGGAACGGAAAGTGCATGATCGAGCGCAAATCGCGGTTTGACTATGAAGACCTGCTGTCCTGCGGCCGGGGTGAATTGTTTGGCCCCGGCAATGCGCAGTTGCCCCTGCCGCCAATGCTGATGTTCGACCGCATTACTCATGTTTCGAGCGAAGGCGGGGAAACCGGCAAGGGCCAGATTGTGGCTGAGTTTGACGTCCACCCCGATCTCTGGTTCTTTTCCTGTCACTTTCAAGGCGATCCCGTGATGCCGGGTTGCCTTGGCCTCGATGCCCTCTGGCAGCTTCTCGGATTCTTTCTCGGCTGGATGGGAGCGCCGGGCCGGGGCCGGGCGCTGGGTGTAGGCGAAGTCAAGTTTACCGGCATGGTGACGCCCACTGTCAAAAAAGTTGAGTATGTGGTCAATCTCAAGCGCGTTATCTTGCGCAAGTTGAACCTCGGCATCGCCGACGGGTTGTTGAAGGCCGACGGCGAAACCATCTATACGGCGGCCGATCTGCGGGTCGGCCTGTTTCAGTTAAATCCCGCCTGAGGAGGCAACCATGCGGCGAGTCGTGGTCACCGGGCTCGGCATCGTGTCGAGCATCGGCAATAATGCGCAGGAAGTGATGAACTCCCTGCATGAGGCCAAATCCGGAATCGTCAAGGCGCCCGACTATGAAAGGCTCGGCTTCCGCTGTCAGGTGCATGGCGCGCCTCACTACGATCTCGATACCATCGACAGGCGCGTGCGCCGTTTCATGGGCGATGGCGCCGCGTGGAACTACGTTTCCATGCAGCAGGCGATTGTCGATTCGGGTCTCGAGGAAAGCGATGTGAAGAACGATCGCACCGGCATCATCATGGGTTCGGGCGGGCCATCGACGCGCACCGTCGTTACCGCCGCCGATACGGCCCGCGACAAGGGCCCAAAGCGTGTGGGTCCCTTCGCCGTTCCCGCCGCCATGTCGAGCACCAATTCCGCGACCCTTGCCACGCCCTTCGGCATAAGGGGTATCAATTATTCGATCTCCTCGGCTTGCGCCACTTCCGCCCATTGCATCGGCAATGCCGCCGAAATGATCCAATGGAACAAGCAGGATGTGATGTTCGCGGGCGGCGGCGAGGAACTGGACTGGACGCTCACGGTGCTGTTCGATGCCATGGGCGCCATGTCCTCGAAATACAACGCCACGCCGGAGAAGGCATCGCGCGCCTATGACAAGAACCGCGACGGCTTTGTCATCGCCGGCGGTGGCGGCACGGTGGTGTTGGAAGAACTCGAACACGCCAAGGCGCGAGGCGCCAAGATCTACGCCGAACTCGTGGGCTATGGCGCGACATCCGATGGTTACGACATGGTGGCGCCCTCGGGCGAAGGTGCGGCGCGCTGCATGCGCCTCGCCATGGCGACCGTTAGGGACAAGATCGATTATATCAATCCGCACGCCACTTCGACGCCTATCGGCGACAAGAAGGAAATCGAGGCAATCCGTGACGTGTTCGGCTCCAGCATTCCGGCAATCTCCGCCACCAAATCCTTGACCGGTCACTCGCTTGGCGCCACCGGTGTGCAGGAAGCGATCTATTCAATTCTGATGATGCAGAACGGTTTCATCTGCGAGAGCGCCAACATCGAGGAACTCGATCCGGACTTTGCCGATATACCCATCGTGCGATCCCGCCGGGACAATGCCAGAATCGACGTGGTGATGTCCAACAGCTTTGGCTTCGGCGGCACCAACGGCACCCTCATTCTCCAACGTTACAACGGCTGATTTCATGAACAAAGGTTTGATGAGCGGCCTCCGCGGCCTGGTAATGGGGGTCGCGAACGACCACTCGATTGCCTGGGGCATCGCCTCGCAGCTTCACACGCAGGGCGCCGAACTGGCCTTCACCTATCAGGGCGAGGCCTTTGGCAAGCGGGTGAAGCCGCTGGCCGACTCGGTTGGATCGAAACTGCTGCTGCCCTGCGATGTCGAGGATATCGCGACAGTCGATGCGGTATTCGACGCGCTGAAGAAGCAATGGGGCAGAATCGACTTTCTTGTCCATGCTGTCGCGTTTTCCGACAAGAACGAACTCAAGGGCAAATATGCCGGGACGACGCGCGAGAATTTCATCCGCACCATGGTGATCTCGTGCTTCTCTTTCACCGAGATCACCAGGCGCGCCGCCGAACTGATGCCGAACGGTGGAGCAATTGTCACGCTCACCTTTGGCGGCTCGGTCCGCGTCATGCCGAACTATAATGTGATGGGCGTGGCCAAGGCGGCGCTCGAGTCCTCGGTGCGTTATCTCGCCGCCGACTACGGGCGGCAGGGCATCCGCGTGAATGCAATTTCGGCGGGGCCGATGCGCACGCTCGCTGGAGCCGGCATCGGCGATGCCCGTGCCATGTTCAATTATCAGCAGAACCATGCGCCGCTCCGGCGCGCCATCACGCTCGAGGAGGTGGGAGGTGCCGGCCTTTATCTGCTTTCGCCGCTCTCCGGCGGTGTTACAGGCGAAATCCATTATGTAGATTCGGGCTACAATATCATCTCCATGCCGCGCCCCGAGGATATCAAGAACGGCGGGTAGAACAAAATTGCAGTATATGGAATCGCAACCTGCCTTGCCCTAATTGTCATTCGGGCGGAGGATTTCTGATTCACTTGTCAAACAGCGGTTGCGGATCGGTTTCAGCCATAGCTTCGCCATTGATGGCGCCGGTTATGCCGGCGGCCTAGGGGTAGTTCTTGTCCCTTCTGTGACGAAGGGTTGCGTGGACGCAAAGTCACGCAGAAGTGCCGGTCGTGTCTTCCGGCGGTTGGCGCGAACCCGCGCCCACGCTTTTGCGGCGATTTCCGTCTTGGGCGAAGCACTTCGGCCCTGTCCTTATCGGGGACTGCCTAACTGCCCGTGAAGGCGCCGGGGTCGTAATGTCCCGGGGTCTTCGCCCGAGCCTCCCGAGCGCTTGATGTACGTCTCACCAAACCCGCGGGCGCCGCATCCACTCCATCCTCGATCACCGTCGCGAACGGGACCCCTTCGGGAGTGGACGAACCACCCCGGTACTGTCCTAATTAGAGGGCAAGTGTCCTAATTCCCAGCGCGCTTATTCTGGGAATAGTTCCGTCAAAAGGTGCCGCCGTCAATTTCATTATCCAAATTCTTATCTAAGCCCAATTCTTCATCAGTGAATACATCCTCGTCAGGTAGCAAGCCCTGCAAAGCAGTTAGGGCCTGAATAACCTTTGCGGCTTCCGCTTTTGATCCCACTGTCCCACTCATACGGATCGCGCTACCGACAAACCCAATGTCGAACCCCTTCTTAAGGAACTGAGGGTTTGAACGTTCAGACGTTTTATTAAGGGCCTGCATGGCCAGCTTCTCGCCTCCACTGGTTTGACGAGGAGAATAAACCCCTGAATCGCCAGACACAAGGCTCATTGTATCCCGATATGCGTTTATAACCTGATCAAGCACCTTAACGGAGTATCCCTTTCGTGCAAGGAAGCTACGGAGATTTTCGTCGCTGGGCTGGCGCTCCGGCCATTTTTCATTTATTTCAGCGAACAAAACGGGGGAACTTGCTGCCTTCCGCAAGGCGCTTTGTTTCTCGACACTTTCACCGAACAATATGTCCATTGCCAAGTCAGAAACCTTGATTTCACC
>JBOHKD010000158.1:0-4181 GCA_050728895.1 Aestuariivirga sp. | reverse complement strand
GCCTGGGCTCGATCTCGTCGATGGTGAAGCCGGAAACCGGGCAGGCGAAGCGCGTGGAGAACAGGATGCGCTCATGCGTTTCGTTCTTCGATTTGTTGGCGCCGGCCTCGGAGGTGGCGGAGGCCGGCAACGGCTTGTCGGTAAATTCCGCCACCGCCAGGCCGTCGGCGAGTCTCAATGCCGTCTCGAAACTGTCGGCCAGCCTTGTAGCCAGATCGGGGCGCACCACCAGCCGGTCCACCAGCACATCGATGTCATGCTTGAATTTCTTGTCGAGGGCCGGAACGGCGCCGATTTCATAAAAGGCGCCATCCACCTTGACGCGCTGAAAGCCTTTCTTTTGCAGATCGGCCAGTTCCTTGCGGTATTCGCCCTTGCGCCCCCGCACTATCGGCGCCAGCAGATAAAGCCGCGTGCCCTCCGGGAGTTCCAGCGTGCGGTCCACCATCTGGGTAACGGTCTGGCTCTCGATGGGAAGGCCGGTGGCGGGCGAATAGGCAATGCCGATGCGCGCGAACAAAAGCCGCATGTAGTCGTAAATTTCCGTGACGGTGCCCACCGTCGAGCGCGGGTTGCGGCTCGTGGTTTTCTGCTCGATGGAAATGGCGGGTGAGAGCCCGTCGATCTGGTCCACGTCCGGCTTCTGCATCATTTCGAGGAATTGCCGCGCGTATGCCGAAAGCGATTCGACATAGCGCCGCTGGCCCTCGGCATAGATCGTGTCGAAGGCAAGCGAGGATTTCCCCGAACCGGACACGCCGGTGAACACGATCAGCCTGTCGCGCGGCAGTTCCACGGAGATATTTTTCAGGTTGTGCTCGCGGGCACCCTGTATGGAGATGATCTTCTTGTGTTCGGCCATGGGATGGGACTAGACCAAATCGTGAACATGGGCAAGGATATCGACCGTGTACTATAGATTCGCAAGCAACGGTCAGCAGCCGTCAGCAGTGAAAACATATCCACAGGCAATGGTGTGAATGGTCAGGCGGCCGCCCCACTAGCACTACTTCCCAATCAATCTGTCACGCAAATCCGAAACCGCATTGGCGTGTGCTTCGAAGCCTTCATAGGTAGCGATCACCTTGGCGTGCTTCGCCGCCTCGCCATAACCGGCACGGCTCACCTCAACCACGGACGTCCGCTTCATGAAATCATGGACGGAAAGTGCCGAATAGGTTCGGGCCCAGCCACCCGTGGGCAGCACATGGCTTGGACCCGTGACGAAATTTGCCAGCGTCGAAGGCGTCCATTCACCCAGCAGGATTTCGCCCGCGTGTTTCACATGGCCGAGATAGGAGCGCGGCTCCTTCGCCAGAATTTGCAGATGTTCCGGCGCATAGTCGTTGATGAAAGCCATGGCCTCCGCCACATCCTTGGCCAGAAGAATGCCGCCCCGTGGCGAACTCAGCACTGCTTGCGTGAAACCGGCGCGCTCCTTGCCCATATGGGCCCAGTATTCTGGAATAGCGGCCAGCGCCTCGCGCGCGGCTTTCTCGCTGGTGGTCACGATGAAGGCCGAAGAATCCTCGCCATGCTCGGCCTCGATCAAAAGATCGAGCGCGGCAAGGCGGCCATCCGTCGTGTGATCGGCGAAGATGATACTCTCGCTCGGCCCCGCCGGCGTACCGGTGTCGATAACATCGGCGAGCAGCCGTTTCGCCGCCACCACCCAGGGCGAACCCGGCCCCACAACCTTGGCGTATTTGGCGATTGTTCCCGTGCCATGGGCAACAGCGGCGATGGCCTGTGCGCCTCCGGCTTTATAAATCTTGCGAACGCCCGCGAATCCAGCCGCCACCAGCGTTGCCGCATCGACTGTTCCATCGGGGCCAGGCGGTGTGAGGATGCAGATATTGGCAACGCCCGCAACCGCCGCCGGAATGCAGGTCATCAGCACGGAACTCGGGAAGGAGCCCTTGCCGCGCGGAATGTAACAAGCCACGGAATCTATGGGCAAGGTCCGCTCGCCCGCCGACATGCCGGGCCTGATCTCCTTGGTCCACATGGTTTCCGCCGGCTTCTGGTGATGGTGGAAAGCTCCGATGTTCACGGCCGCATAGGCGATGGCATCGATGAGTGCTGGTTCAAGCGCTGCCCGCGCACGGGAAAATTCGGTGGCCGAAACCGCGATTGAATCCGCTGTGATTTGCGCCTTGTCGAAGCGCTCGGCGAAACGGGCAAGTGCTGCGTCGCCTTCTTCGCGCACCGCCTCGATGATCGGCTTCACCTTTTCGAGATAGGGCGCGAGATCGCTCTCCGTCCGCCTCAGAAGCCCGGCGCGTTGCGCAGGCGTGAGATCGGACAGGCGCAGAAAATTAATGGCGGGCGTCATGGACGCTTCTAATTCCCCGCATGATGGGTGGTCGAGATATAGCTCTCGTCTTTCTGGCCGTCGCGCTCGAATTTGAGAAAGTCATAATAGCCGCAACGGCTCCCGCCGGGGAACACACGGCACATGGAGGGCCGGGCCTCATAAATAGTGCAGCGGCGCGCATCCGTATCGAAGAAGCGGCAAATCATGCCGAAATGGGTGTCTTTCTGGCGGCGCATGATGCGCCCATAGCCGGGCTCCGATTTGAAGAATTTCTTCTCCGCCGCCTTGAGGGGCAAATCGAAATGTTTGGCGATGCGGATTGCATCGCGGTCCTTCACTTCGATCACCGGGTAGGAACAGCAATAACCGGGACACTTCGTACAATCGTAGAGCTTGCGAGCCATGGTCTCGATTGCTTTAGTGAGTTGCCCAACTCTAGGCTAGCGGTTTTTTTGCCTGCGCGCCCCTCAGGCTCGCATATTTCTTGTTGGTATCCGCCATCTCCGCCATCAACCATTCGCGGAAGGCGCGCTGAGGTACTGTCTCCTTCGAAGCCTTGGCGCGGACGATCCAGTAATTGCCATGGCCCATCATGTCGAGGCCGAAGGGCCGCTTCAGCCGCGCTTCAAGAATGGAGTCGGTGCACAGGATCTGATCGCCAAGCGCAAAGCCCTGGCCGGATTCGGCTGCTTCGATGGCGAGATGATTGTGGAACAGCGTGCCCCGCCAGTCCTCGACTCCCGAAACACCGGCGGCCGCAAGCCAATCGACCCACCATTGCTTCCGTTCCTCATGCAAGAGATTGTAGTTCTTGAGATCCGGCGGAGTGAGAGCGTGGGCGCCGGCAATGAGCCTCGGCGCGCACACCGGAAAAATCGCCACATCGGAAAGTTTCACCGCTTCCACATCTTCCCAGGCGCCGGTCCCATAGCGGATGCCGATGTCAACCTCGCCAAGCCGGAAATCGACCAGCCGGTTGGTGGGATCGATTGCAAGTTCGATGTCGGGATGGAGCGCGTGAAAACGGCCAAGCCTTGCCACCAGCCAGCGCGAAGCAAAGGCGGGTTCGACCGAAACATTGAGCTGGCGTGCATCGCCCACGGCGGCGGCTTCCCGTGTCGCGTCCGCCAGGCCATCGAACAGCGGGGTTAGTTGCCCGCCGAAATGGCGGCCGGCTTCCGTCAATTGTACGCCCCGCCCGGTGCGCACGAACAGCTTGGTATCCAACCATTCTTCCAGATCGCGGATGTGCCGGCTGATCGCCGCATGGGTGACGAACAATTCACCCGCCGCTTCCGTGAAGCTCACATGCCGGGCGGCGGCTTCAAAAGCCTTCAGGGCGTTCAGCGATGGCAGGCGTCGGGCCAAGGATAGTCCTGTGATTTTTTGTTACAGGTAGAGTAGTTTAATGCCGTTTGTGCCGCAATGGCGAAATAGGCATATTGCAGACACCGCAAGGAACATTCAGGAGATCGATTATGAACTGGTTATTTGAAGCATATTCAAATGTTTACAACACCGCCATGATGCAGGATGTAAACTCCCGCAAGCATATTGCGCCTGCGAAGGATAACGAGAGCGAGTGTTCTAAGCGCCGCTGACTGGACCGGCGGCTACAACCGACACTTCCATCACAAGCCGGGGGTCGGCGAGGCCCGAAACCACCACAAGCGTCGCCGCCGGCCTGTGCCCCTTCAGCATCCTGTCGCGAATTTCCCGGTAAAGCCCGATATGGGCACGGTCGGTAATATAGGCATGGGCATCGACGATATTGCGCTGGTCCATGTCTGCCGCCGCTAGAATCGCCAGCACATTCTGCCACGCAAGTTCATGCTGGCGTGCTGGATCGTCCGGAATGTCGCCC
>JBOHKD010000157.1:0-4217 GCA_050728895.1 Aestuariivirga sp. | reverse complement strand
AGCGGCGGCAAGCCCGGCGTGCTGCATGGCAACCGCACCTATCTTCTCATGGACGGCGACGGCCAGATCACCGAAGCCCATTCGATTTCGGCCGGCCTCGATTATCCCGGCATCGGACCGGAACATTCCTGGCTGCATGACATGAAGCGGGTAAATTATGTCGCCGCCACCGACCGCGAAGCGCTCGCAGCCTTTCAACTGTGCTGCGCGCTCGAAGGCATCATACCGGCACTCGAACCCGCCCATGCCCTGGCCCATGTGACGAAACTCGCCCCGCAAAAACCCAAGGACCATCTGATGGTCATGAATCTGTGCGGCCGCGGCGACAAGGACATCTTCACAGTCGCCGATATTCTGGGCGTTAAATTGTAGCTTGATGATTCGTATGCGTTGTCATACAGTGCATACATGTCAACCACGCCTTTTTCCATTCGCATCGATTCCGATGTCAAAACCCGTCTGGAGCGGGAGGCGGAGCGCGAAGACCGCTCCGCCGGTTACATCGCGCAAAAAGCCATCGAGGATTATCTCGACGGCCGGGAATATTTCCGGAAAGAGATGGAGGTAGCGATTGCCGAGGCCGACAAGGGTGTTTTCATATCTGAAGAAGCCATGGACGCCTGGGTCAATTCCTGGGATACGGAAAATGAACTGCCGCCGCCAAAGCCCGATGTGTTTCCGGTCAAAGCCGATTCGTGAAAATCCTTTTTCTCGAAAGTTGCGCGCGGGACTTTGACTGGTTCCTAGACTACTACCGAAGCGTCTTTCCGGCCGGAAACCCCAATGCAAAAGAGAGTTATTTTCGAACCAAAGCGGTTCTTCGCCAGAATCCGTTCATTGGCCACCCCCTTGAGGAGGCTGAATTGCGAGAATTTTCCATTGCGCGGACGCCATTCTCATTTATCTGCCGGGTAACTCCGAATTCCATCGAAGTAATTCGGATATGGGATCAACGGGCAAAACGGCCGTCAAAGTGGACGTGAGGATCAAGGAGCACTTGAGTTGACCACCCGCATCGACCGCCGCTTTGCCGAATTAAAAAGCCGGAACCGCGCGGCTCTCGTCACCTTTGTCACCGCCGGCGATCCCGACTATGAAACCTCTCTGAGGATCATCAAGGGTCTGCCCAATGCGGGTGCCGATGTGATCGAATTCGGCATGCCCTTCACCGATCCCATGGCCGATGGCCCCGCCATCCAGGCGGCGGGATTGCGCGCGCTCAAAAGCGGCCAAACGATGAAGAAGACATTGCGCATGGTGAGCGCGTTCCGCAAGGACGACGCGCACACGCCGGTGGTCCTCATGGGCTATTACAATCCGATCTACGTCTATGGCACGGCGAAATTTCTCGATGATGCCAAGGCTGCCGGTGTCGACGGTCTTATCGTGGTCGATCTGCCGCCGGAGGAAGACCGGGAGCTGTGTGTTCCGGCGATCAAAGTCGGCCTCAACTTTATCCGGCTCGCCACGCCCACGACCGATGACAGGCGCGCCCCCAAAGTATTCCGGAATACCAGCGGTTTTGTTTATTATGTTTCGGTGCTGGGCATCACCGGCACCAAGGCGCCCGATCTTAAAAGCGTTCAATCCAATGTACGGCGTCTCAAAAAACACACCTCGCTTCCGATCGCGGTGGGTTTCGGCGTCAGAAACGCCAAACAGGCGCGCGCCATTGCCGGGGACGCCGACGGCGTCGTCGTCGGGTCGGCCTTGGTCAATGCCGTGCATGACAGTCTCACAAAAGCCGGAAAACCCACGTCCAAAACGGTAAAAGCCGTGCATACCCTGGTGCGGGATATCGCCCGGGGCTTGAGGAGCTAACCCTTGAACTGGATCAAGAACTTCGTCCGTCCGAAAATCCGCTCGATCCTCGGCGTCAAGCGCGAGGTGCCCGAGAACATGTGGATCAAGGACCCGGACACGGGCCAGATGGTCTTCTACAAGGATCTCGAGGCAAACCGCTTCGTCATTCCGGGTTCCGGCTATCACATGCGGATGGCGCCGGAGCCGCGCCTTGCTTCCATGTTCGACGGCGGCGTTTACGAAAAGATCGCCATGCCGCAGGCACCGCACGATCCGCTCAAGTTCCGTGACGAACGCAAATATGCCGACCGCCTGAAGGAAGCCCGCCAGAAAACCAGCGCCGAGGATGCCATTCTGGCAGGGGCCGGCACGCTCGACCAATTGCCTATCGTCATGGCGGTGCAGGATTTTGCCTTCATGGGCGGATCGCTGGGGATGGCGGCGGGCGAAGCGATCATCGCCGCCATGCGCGCGGCTCTCACGCGCCAGACGCCGTTTGTCTTCTTCATCTCCTCGGGCGGTGCCCGCATGCAGGAGGGCGTGCTCTCGCTCATGCAATTGCCGCGCACCACCGTGGCGGTACGCGAACTGCGCGAGGCAAAGCTACCCTATATCGTGGTGCTCACCCACCCGACGACGGGCGGCGTCACGGCCTCCTATGCCATGCTGGGCGATATCCACATCGCCGAGCCCGGTGCGCTCATCGGCTTTGCCGGCCAGCGCGTCATCGAGCAAACGATCCGCGAAAAACTCCCCAACGGCTTCCAGCGCGCCGAATATCTCGAAGAGCATGGCATGGTCGACATGGTGGTGCATCGCCACCAGATGCGCGAAACCATAAGCCGCATCGCCCATATTCTGATGAAAGCCCCGGAGCCTGTCCCGGCAAATGGCTCAGCACTCGTTGCCGCCGAAAACACCTGAACCTAACTTGGCCCACAGTGACGCCATCCTGACGCGGCTTCTGTCGCTGCATCCCAAGATCATCGATTTGAGCCTCGATCGGATGTGGCGCATCCTGGAGAAGCTGGGCAACCCGCAAACCAAGTTGCCGCCCGTCATCCATGTGGCGGGCACCAATGGCAAGGGTTCGACGGTCTCCTTAATCCGCGCCATGCTCGAGGAGGCAGGCCTCAAGGTCCATTGCTACACCTCGCCGCATCTGGTGAAATTTCACGAGCGCATCCGCTTGAGCGGCACGTTGATACCGGAAGCCGATCTCGCGCGCCTGCTGGAGGAATGCGAGACGGCCAATGATGGCGAACCCATCACCTTCTTCGAAATCACCACGGCCGCCGCGTTCCTCGCCTTTGCCCGCGCCCCCGCCGATTATCTCATCCTCGAAGTGGGCCTGGGCGGCAGGCTCGATGCCACCAATGTCGTGGCCAATCCACGGCTCTCGGTCATCACCGCTGTCGATTACGATCACCAGCAATATCTCGGCGATACGCTCAAGGAGATCGCCCATGAGAAGGCGGGCATATTGAAGCGCGGCGTTGCGGCAATCATCGGCAACTCGCCTGATGAAGCGCGCGCCGAAATCGAGCGCGTGGGGAACCGCGTCGGCAGCCCGCTCGCCATCGCCAACCGGGATTGGCAGAGCTTCGAGCAGCATGGCCGCCTGGTGTTTCAGGATCAGGCGGGCCTCCTCGATTTGCCGATGCCCAACTTGCAAGGCCGCCACCAGATCGACAATGCGGGCAACGCCATAGCCGCGATCCGTGAGCTCGCCGATCCCCGCGTCAGTGAAAGTGACATTGAGCATGGCCTGAAATCCGTAACGTGGCCCGCGAGAATGCAGCGGCTGGGCGCGGGCTCCTTGTGGTCACATGTTCCGGCTGAGGCGGAACTGTGGCTCGATGGCGGGCATAATCCCTCCGCCGGCCGCGCGCTGGCCCAGGCCTTTTCCGATTTGAACGACCGCCACTCGCGCCCGCTAGTGCTTGTGTGGGGCATGCTCAACACCAAGGATGCGGGCGCGTTTATCGGCGCCTTCGCCGGCATGGCGCACCGCGTCGTCGCCATCACAATTCCTGGCGAGGAAAACGCGGTCCCCGCCGAAACGCTTGCCGAAACCGCCCGCGTCAACGGGCTACCCGCCGAAACCGCATCGACACTCGAAGCGGCACTCCGCCAGGCGGCGCTGACAACGCCGGCTCCCCGCATCTTGATCTGCGGCTCGCTCTACCTCGCCGGCCGCGTGCTGGCGGCCCATGGGCGAGAGCCACATCCGGGCGCCGATTGACAGGCCAACCTTGATACAGTCTAAGATCGCCGGACAGAATTTCGGGGAATGGCCGTGAAAGCGAGAGCGGTTTCTTCTGACACATCGCATCCGGCTGCCGAGCCCGGCGTGATCGCCGCCAGCGTCTATGCCGGCGGCCGGCGCGTGACCGATATTTCCGTGGACGAAG
>JBOHKD010000156.1:0-4271 GCA_050728895.1 Aestuariivirga sp. | reverse complement strand
GATGCGGATTTCAAGCGTCGAGCGGGCGCGTTCAAGGTTTTCCCTTTCCGCGGTGACATTTTTTGAAATGTAAACATTACTGCCGGGTGCACTCACGCCGGCCGCCAAGTCACCCAGCGACCAGACTGCAGTGAAACGATTGTTCCATTCATTGCTGGTGGCAACGCTGGATTCGAAAATGGTGCTGAGCCGGTGGCTCAGATAGAGCCCGCCCGCCACCGCCATCAGGTCGAAAGCCGCCAGAATAAAATAGATGAGATGCACTTTCGGCCATGCCGCCGCCGAACGATGTTGTGCTGTATTCATTTCCCTACCCGTAGCCCAAGCAAGCCGCGCCATGATGCTTAACAATCGGTAAATAAACTCTTAAGCGAGTGAGGTTGCGCCCCTCCTTCAGCGGCCTGGCATATGATAAGCAATGGTGCGAGGAACCCAAAACAATGCTTGACGATCAACACTTAAGTTTCCGTGGCGGCTGCCAATGCGGAGCCGTGCGCTATGCAATTTCCGGCGCCTTCGAAAATCCGCATATTTGCCATTGCCGCATGTGCCAGAAAGCGTTCGGCAATTATTTCGCAGCCCTTGTCGGTGCAAAGAAAAAGGACTTCCAATGGACGCGGGGACGGCCCGGAATCTTTCGCAGTTCCTCCGTAGTGGAACGATGTTTTTGCCGCGATTGCGGAACCCCGCTTTCAATTGCCGATAATCATTCGGACCGGATTGCCATATCGATCGGTTCGCTCGACGATCCGGGCGCAGTAACTCCGGCCCATCAGTATGGAATTGAAAGCAGGCTTCCCGCTTTCGAGCATTTGCATGGTCTGGAAGGCTCGCGCACCGAAGACGATGTGCCGCCGGAAATGATGGTCAAACTCAAAAGCCTCCAGCATCCGGATGGTGAAGAGCAGGCTTAACCTGCAATTGCCCCCTTGATCGCCGCCAGGGCTTCCTCGGCTTTGGCTGCGTCGGGGCCACCGGCTTGGGCCAAATCGGCCCGCCCGCCGCCGCCCTTGCCGCCAAGCACTTGCGAGCCCACGCGCACCAGATCGACGGCATTGAAGCGTGTAGTCAGATCGTTGGTGACGCCAACGACGAGACCGGCTCTTCCCTCGGCATTGATGCCGATGAGCGCCACGATGCCGGAGCCGAGCTTTGCCTTGCCCTCATCCACTAGGCCCTTCATGTCGCGGGGGTCGATGCCTCGCAAAACGCGCGCCATGAACCTGACGCCGTTCAACTCGGAAATACCATCCTCGCCCTTCGCGGCACCACCGCCAAGCGCCAGCGCCTTCCTGGCTTCGGCAAGGTCGCGTTCGAGCTTGCGGCGTTCCTCCACCAATGCCTCGATCCGGTTTATGATGTCGGCGGGGGATGATTTGAGCGCTGCCGCGACCGCCTGCACGCGCTTATCTTGTTGGTTCAGGAAACTCCGCGCCGCCTCGCCCGCCAGCGCCTCGATGCGCCTGACGCCGGCGGCGGTACCGCTTTCTGAGATGACCTTGATAAGACCAATATCGCCGGTGCGCGCCACATGCGTGCCACCGCACAACTCGATGGAATAGGCGGCGCGGCCCGCGCCGTGCTCATTGCGGCCCATGGCAACGACGCGCACTTCATCGCCATATTTCTCGCCGAACAGCGCCATGGCGCCTTCGGCGCGCGCTTGATCGACGGGCATCAACCGGGTCGTCACGGCGCCGTTTTGCAAAACCATTTCATTGGCAATCTGCTCCACCGCCGCCATCTCCTCGCGGCTGATCGGCTTGTTGTGCGAGATATCGAAGCGCAGGCGATCGGGTTCAACCAGCGAACCCTTCTGCGCCACATGGGAGCCCAGCGTTATGCGAAGCGCCTCATGCAGCAAATGGGTTGCTGAATGATGCCTTCGGTTGCCGGCGCGGCGCACATGATCGACAATGAGTTCGGCCGCCGCGCCTTGCTTCACCGTGCCTTCTTCCACCTGGCCTTGATGGACGATGACATCTCCCACGCGCTTTTGCGTATCGGTGACGCGAAAAACTCCGCCTTCGGCGGTTTTGATTGTCCCATGATCGCCAGTCTGGCCGCCCTGCTCGCCATAGAACGGCGTCTGGTTGAGGACGATGGCGCCCGACTCGCCCTTCGTCAGTGCACTGACTTCCTGCCCGCCTACTACCAACGCTTGAATAATCCCCTCGGCCGTTTCGGTGTCATAGCCTAAAAACTCGCTGGCGCCCCCGCGCTCCCGGATTTCGAACCAGACGGTTTCGGTCTGGGCCTCGCCCGATCCCTTCCAGGCCTTGCGGGCCTCCTCGCGCTGGGCCTCCATGGCGGTATTGAAGGCCGCTGTATCGACCTTGATGCCGCGCGGCTTCAGCGCATCCTGGGTGAGATCGAGCGGAAAGCCATAAGTGTCATAGAGCTTGAAGGCGGTGGCGCCGGAAAAAACCGCCCCCGCTGCCAGGCCCGCCGACTCCTCGTCGAGGATACGCAAACCCCGCTCCAGCGTCTTGCGGAAGCGGTCTTCCTCGAGGCGCAGGGTGTCGGTGATAAGTTCCTGGGCGCGAAGGAGTTCGGGATAGGCGTTCCCCATCTCGTGCGTGAGTGCCGGCACAAGTTTCCACATCAGAGGTTCGCGTGAGCCCAGCAGTTCGGCATGGCGCATGGCGCGGCGCATGATGCGGCGAAGCACGTAGCCCCGGCCTTCGTTCGAAGGCAGAACGCCATCGGCGATGAGGAAGGAGGAGGCGCGCAAGTGATCGGCGATCACCCGGTTCGAGGCCTTGTGTTTGCCGGTGGCGGCGACGCCCGTGTTCTCGACGATGGCTCCGATCAGCGCCCTGAAAATATCGGTCTCGTAATTATCGTGGGTTCCTTGCAACACGGCGGCGATGCGCTCGAGGCCCATGCCGGTATCGATCGAGGGCCGGGGCAGCTCCACGCGTTTTTCCTTCGTCACCTGCTCGAACTGCATGAAGACGAGATTCCAGATTTCGATGAAGCGGTCGCCGTCGGCTTCCGCCGAGCCCGGAGGCCCGCCCGGAATTTTGTCGCCATGGTCGAAGAAGATTTCCGAGCAGGGACCGCACGGGCCCGTATCGCCCATGGCCCAGAAATTATCGGACGTTGCAATGCGGATAATGCGGGCGGTGGGAAGCCCCGCGATCTTCTTCCACAGGGCGTAGGCTTCCTCGTCCTCGGAATATACGGTGACGGTGAGCTTGCCCGCGGGCAGGCCATATTCCTTCGTCACCAAGTCCCAAGCCCATTCGATGGCATCGGCCTTGAAGTAATCCCCGAAGGAAAAATTGCCCAGCATTTCGAAGAAGGTGTGGTGGCGGGCGGTGTAGCCCACATTGTCGAGGTCGTTATGCTTGCCGCCGGCGCGCACGCATTTCTGCGCCGTGGTGGCGCGGGCGTAGGGCCGTTTCTCAAGCCCGGTGAAGACGTTCTTGAACTGCACCATGCCGGAGTTGGCGAACATAAGGGTAGGATCGTTGCGCGGCACCAGCGGCGAGGACGCCACCACTTCGTGGCCCTGCCGCTTGAAGAAATCGAGAAAGGTTGAGCGTATTTGCGCCAGTGAGGACATGGTCAGGTGTCAGTTATCAGGTATCAGGTATCAGGTATCAGGTATCAGGTGCAGGCGAAGCAGATATCAGAAATGAGATGGGCAATTCCAGCTTTAGTTCCGGCACCCGTCCTCTGATACCTGATACCTGATACCTGACCTCTGACACCTGAAAAGATGACGCCCTCCGCGGGGCACGGAGGGCGTCAGGCTTACCGGTGTGGGGGCTCACACCTTGCCACCGATGCCTCTGGGGGGAAGAAGCACCGGAATCGTTTGGAACGAACCGCCGGATCAGTCCTCCGCCTCCGCCGCCTCGTCTTTTGCCGCGCTGTTGCTTAGCGCCGAAGCGATCAGCCCGGCATTGCTCCGGATCGCGGCCTCGATGGCATTGGCCACATTGGCATTCTGCTTGAGGAAGGCCTTGGCGTTCTCCCTGCCCTGGCCGATCCGGTCGCCATTGTAGGAATACCAGGAGCCCGACTTTTCGACGACGCCGGCGGTGACGCCGAGATCGACCAGCTCGCCCATTTTCGAAATGCCTTCGCCGTACATGATGTCGAACTCGACTTGCTTGAACGGCGGCGCCACCTTGTTCTTCACGACTTTCACGCGGGTCTCGTTGCCGATTACTTCCTCGCCCTTCTTGATCGCGCCGATGCGGCGGATGTCGAGGCGGACCGAGGCGTAGAATTTCAGCGCGTTGCCGCCGGTCGTCGTC